>DRTC01000337.1 GCA_011372345.1 Candidatus Cloacimonadota bacterium | reverse complement strand
TACATTGGCTTCACCACTGAATCTGGAGAGATATTAATTATAAAAAACAAAATTAAGAAATAAAGAATTAAAACAATAAAATCAAAAAATAACAAAAAGATTAGTCTGATATTAGACTAAACATTTTAAAAGATGGAGGAAAAAATGAAAAGAATTATCAGTTTATTAATTGTAATTGTGCTATCAACATTTCTTTTCTCTCAACAAGTTCCGAGAGACAAAGTAGTTTTAGAAATTGGAACAGGTGCCTGGTGCACTTATTGTCCCGGAGCAGCAATGGGAGCGGATGATCTCGTAGAAAACGGTCATGATGTTGCCGTAATCGAATATCATAATGGTGATCCTTTTGCCAACACTTATTCGGATTATCGCAACAATTATTACGGTGTAACAGGTTTCCCGACCGCTTTCTTTGACGGAGTGATAGATGTTGTCGGCGGCAGTCATTCCAATAGTATGTACAGTTCATATTTGCCGCATTATAATACAAGAATTGCCATCAATTCATCATTTACTATCGATCTTGATGTTCAAATTGTGGGAGAAGATTTCGTTGCTTATGCAACAATTGAAAAAGTTGCAGCAACTTCAAGCACGAATATGGTTCTGCACTTTGTTGTTACCGAATCCGAAATCCAATATAACTGGCAGGGACAGACCGAACTTAATTTTGTAGAAAGGACAATGGTTCCAAATCAGTTTGGGACAACTCTCGATTTTTCTCAAGGCGACATCATTAACCTGAATTTACCTTTCACTTTTAACGAAGAATGGGAACTGGAACATGCTGAATTTGTAGCCTTTATTCAGGACACAGATACAAAAGAAATTCTTCAGGGAACAAAAACAGCATTTGAAGGATTAGTTCCGATGTTTGGCTCGAATGTAATGGCAGGTCCGGCAAATTTAGGTGTTCAGTTTACCAGTTATTCCTTACCAAGCGATGGAATTGAGTCATGGGAATGGGATCTCGATGGAGATGGTGAATTTGACATTACCGGAGAAAATCCGTTTTACCTTTATGATACGCAAGGGACTTATGATGTTACTTTAAGGATCTTTGACGGAACAGAATATGCAGAAATAACTCTCGAAGATTATATCACGGTTACTGATGGATCAGATATCTCCGGCAATCTTTCAGGAGCATGGAATGCAGACAATAGTCCCTATTCAATAACCGGAAATGCAGAAATTGCGGAAGGAGATTTCCTCTCGATCGAACCGGGAACAGAGATCAATATCGATAATAGTTCTATTACTATTTATGGACTTCTAAACGCTGAAGGTCGTGATGATGAACAAATCATTTTTAGTTCCGATAATTCCTGGTATGGTCTTTTCTTTAATAATACAGAAGAAGATAATGTTCTCAACAATTGTCTGATTTCTGATGCTGCTGGAAGTGCAGTCGCGATCGATGATGCAAAAGTCGATATCATTAATTGCAGAATTTTCAATAATACGGGAACAAATACAGGTGCAGCAATAGATTTGAACAATGCTGATGATGTTCTAATTCATAATAATGTTGTCACGAACAATTCTAATGTCGGAACTTCAGGTGTGGTCAGGTTTACCGGTTCGATTCCAACTGTTACGAACAATATTTTCGTGAATAATTCGGGCACAACAGGTGGAGTGATCACCTTTAAAAATTCATCTGACGCAACTTTCTTAAATAATACGATTGCCAATAACCTTTGTGATACCGGAATGATCTTTATTTTTAGTTCTGCTCCCGTTTTTAAGAATTCAATAATTATCAATTCCGGAGAAATGTTCAACCTTATCAATGGAACTCCTGTTGTTGTTTATTCATGTATAACCGGAGGTTATGGTGGATTAGGAAACATCGATGCAGATCCTATGTTCGTAAATCCAAGTGATGGAGACGGACCTGATTTTGACGGTCTGTCCGCTTTATGGCACTTACAGGAAGATTCTCCCTGCATCGATGCCGGACATCCGTCTTCAACTTATAATGATGTAGAAGATCCTGAAAATCCCGGATATGCTCTTTATCCGGCAATGGGAACTTTAACGAATGATATAGGAGCATTCGGTGGTGATGGTTTTGCCGATTTTGTCGGAATTGAAGGAAACGATGAGATAAATGAATCCATTGTTCAAAACAGGATCAATGTCTATCCAAATCCATTCAATCCGTTTACCAATATTTCGCTTCGATTAAACTCACAAGACAGACAACTTCCTGTAAGTCTTGGAGTTTATAATATCAAAGGTCAATTAGTGAAAAGTATCATTAATAAAGAAACTGTGACTAATTATGTTTATCGCTGGAATGGAAAGGATAATTCAAACAAAACAACTTCAAGCGGAATTTATTTCATCAAATTGAAAACAAATTCATCTGTTGCTTTAAGGAAGATTATTTTGATGAAGTAACCCCATCGTCCAGATGGGAAAAAGAAATCGTGAAGGATAATAATTCTCTTATCAAAAAAGGAAAACCACAGGGACTGTGGTGTTACAGAGTCAGGAAAAACCACAGGGACTGTGGTGATACGGAAAAAAGGTAATGAAATGAAGTTTAGTAAATTGTTATCGATATCGATACTGCTTTTACTGATTTTTTCTATATTCTCAACAGGAAAAAGAAATAATACTGGAAAAACCTCAAATCGAGGAAAAACCGTTATTGAAGATTCTGAACGAAAGAAAATCTACTCGTGAATTCATCGAAAAGGAAATTTCAGATCAAATGCTGTCCAATCTACTTTGGGCAGCATTTGGAATTAACCGTCCGGAATCCGGAATGAGAACTGCTCCTTCAGTACTAAATCTGCAGGAGATCGAGATTTATGTAGCAACAACATCAGGATTGTTCCTTTATGCGCCAAAATATCATAAACTGGAACTGATTCATAACATCGATATTCGGGAGTTTACCGGAAATCCGGGAACTGATTTTCCCAAAACTGCTCCCATAAATCTGATTTTTGTGGCTGATCTTTCCAAATATGTGATGTTCGGCGATGATGAAACCTTGAAAAAAATAATGGTCTTTTCCGATGTTGGTTATATCAGTCAGAATGTTTATCTATTCTGTGCTTCTGAAAATCTGGCAACTGTCGTTTTAGGAGCTATCGATACTAAAACTTTAAAAGAAAAAATGAAACTGCGTGAGGAGCAACT
>DRTC01000336.1 GCA_011372345.1 Candidatus Cloacimonadota bacterium | reverse complement strand
TCGGCAGGTTTTAAAAAACGAGTATTGATCAGATAGGGTTTGAGTTTTGGGAAATCTTTTTTCATCATTTCGGAAATTTTTTCAACATCCTCAAAAGCTTTCCCAATTCCGAAAATTGCGATTGTATTTCCTTCTTGAAGAACTTCATATTTTCCGATTTGAACCGGTTTTATCTTTTCTTTTCTAAATGTGACAGATCCTCGCGGATAACGAATTGCGATCGGTCCGTTTTTATATGTTGCCGCGAGTTTCATCATTTCGGAAAATTCTTCAGCACAAGATGGAGCCATCACGATCAAATTGGGGATAAAATTCAAATAGGAGAGATCAAAAGCTCCGTGATGAGTTGCTCCGTCTTCTCCCACCAGACCTGCTCGATCCAGACAAAAAACGACAGGAAGTTTCTGCAAAGCAATATCGTGTATGACCTGATCGAGGGCTCGCTGCAGAAAAGTCGAATAAATCGCTACGAAAGGTTTTATTCCTTGAATTGCCAGTCCTCCGGCAAAAGTAACTGCATGTTGTTCGGCAATGCCGACATCGAAAAATCTATCCGGGAATTTTTTTGCGAAATCAGTTAGTCCTGTACCATCGGTCATTGCGGGAGTTATGGCTACAACTTTTTTATTTTTCTTCGCAATTTCACATAGGTTATCACCAAAAGCTTTTGAGTAGGAGGATTTTGATTTCCCTACGGATTCTCCTGTTTTAACTTCATAAGGACCGAGTCCGTGAAATTTAGCCGCGTCATCTTCTGCAAATTCATATCCTTTGCCTTTTTGGGTGACCACATGAACCAGAACAGGACCCGTTATGTTTTTTTTCACTTTGTTGAAAATCCGGATCAATCGGGGGATATTATGACCATCGATAGGACCAACATACTTAAATCCCAAATCCTCAAATATAATATTCGGAACAAGTGTATTGATAATATTTTCCTCAAATTTCTGGGCACTCTGGATCAATCTTCGACGAAGCCGGTGAGGAAAATGTTGAATAAAATCCCAAATTGCGTTTTTCAAAACATTATAAGAACGACTCACAAGAATATTAGTTAAGTAAGCTTGCAACGCTCCTACATTTTTGGAGATGGACATATTATTATCATTTAGAATGACGATCATATTTTTATGGAGATGACCAGCATGATTCATCGCTTCGAATGACATACCTCCGGTTAATGCTCCGTCACCGATGATAGCAATCGCTCTTCCGTTTTTGTTATTTATTTCTTTTCCAACGGTTATGCCCAGAGCTGCTGAAATAGAAGTGCTGCTGTGTCCGACCCCAAAAGCATCGTATTTACTTTCGAAAATGTTGTTAAATCCGCTGATCCCATCAAGTTGACGCAATGTATCGAATCTGGCGTTCCTCTCCGTCAGGATTTTGTAAGCATAAGATTGATGTCCGACATCCCAGATTATTTTGTCTTTCAGGGGATCGAATATTTTCAAAAGAGTAATGGCAATATCTGTTGCTCCCAAACTCGGAGCAACATGACCTCCGTTTTTGGAAGTTACTTCGATGATCCGTTTCCTGACATCTTTTGCTAATTCTTCCAGCTCCGAAACCGTTAATTTTTTTATATCTTTCGGAGATCTTATTTTTTCTAACATTTTTTTCCTCATAAACAACTAAATTCAGACTGTTTTTTATTTCAAGTAATTTTTACACAATCTGTTTTGCTATCCAATTTAAAACTTCATCGACACCGGTCTTTTTTAGAGATGAGAAAGCGATAATATCCTTTTCGTCAACTTCGAGACCGACCCTTAATTTTTTCAGATGTAATTGTATTCTGGTTTTTGGAATTTTATCGGATTTGATAGCAACAACTAGAGATTTTATACCAGTGTCTTTTAACATTTTGAGCATCACCAAATCTTTCGGATCGGCTTTGTGACGAATATCGACGAGTAAGATCACACCTTTTAATTGCTCTCTCTTCTCGAAAAAATTGTTCACCATTAATTTCCAGGAATTTTTTTCCTTCTTACTTACTTTAGCATAACCGTAACCGGGAAGATCCACAAAGTTTAAAAAACCATCCTCGTTATCATCGGTTTTGAATCTTATTTCAAAGAAATTTATCAATCGTGTTTTACCGGGAGACGAGCTTGTTTTGGCGATCATTTTCCGAGTAAGAATGGTATTGATCAAAGATGATTTTCCCACATTGGATTTTCCGGAAAAGGCGATATCAGAAAACGGAGACTGAGGATAATCGATGGGCTTTACAGCGCTTTTTATAAATTGAGATTCGACAATTCTGATCATTTTTCTTGCCACAGAGACACGGAGAGCACAGAGATTTTTTTCATTTTCATTTTTCTTGCCACAGAGACACGGGGAGCACAGAGATTTTTT
>DRTC01000335.1 GCA_011372345.1 Candidatus Cloacimonadota bacterium | reverse complement strand
CGATTTCCAGGAATTCACCTTCATTAAAATAAGAAATTTTCTGAAAGATTTCTTCTCTTTCGGAAATTTCTTCCATTTCAAAACCATTAAGTGCAAAACTTATTTCGATTGCTTCGTTTTCACTGCGAACATGTTCAAAAATGTTCTTTTTCGAGTTTTCCGGAATGTCGATCCATTCCGCTGTTAACATTATCGAAAACAAGATCAATATTAAAACTAAAGTAATTATCTTCATCTAAAAAAACTCCTATTTTGATTATAAAGTTTAAGGTCTATCTGATAATTAACATCTTTTTTGTTTCAATATAATCATCAGTTGAAAATCTGTAAAAATAGATCCCGCTGGAAACGGTTTTATTATATATATCGGTCCCATCCCAAACTGCCTGATAATTTCCAGGTATAAGATTTTGATCGATAATTGTTTTAGTCTTTTGACCTAAAATATTATAGATATCTATCCGAACAGTACTTTCATTGGCAATCGAGAAATTGATGGTTGTTATTCCGTTCCTGCTATTTTTGAGATGGAATGGATTTGGATAATTCTGTTTAATGGAAGTTGTGAAAGCGATTTCAGGTTCATCAATGTTGATCAATACTTCACCTGTCCCGGTTAGATTCACGATAAAAGTTGATTCATCAGGATCATTACTGAGGATGAATAAATCTCCTGTTATTTCACCTTCTGATGTTGGGGAAAAGGTAACATAAACCTGTTGCGTTTGACCTGTTACGAGTTCAAATTCTGTAATATCCACCGTATAATCTTCATTATCGGAATAAATTTCGAAAACAGTTAAAGGATCTTCTCCCAGATTTGTAATTGTTAATGAATCAAGCGAAGACTCTCCAATATATTGTGTTCCATAATCTATTTCCGAAACAGAAACATCTATTTCAGGATTTATTGACATCACGATCAAGTTCACTGGAATTTCAATCAAACTTGAATTAGGATCATTAGAATATAACATCAAATCGCAGAGATATTCACCGATTTCTAATTCATCAGTTCCAATTGATAATGTAATATTATCTGTTTCTCCTGCCGGAATCATTCCATTTACAGGATCGATTGCGAGCCAATCAACTACTTTTCTGATCCTGATCGCTAACTGGTTTTCAACATAATCATCATTATATACCATTTGCAGACCATCATTCCCGGATTCATTCTGGATTCCGATGGTTGCTGTATCAATATCTCCGGTTACAGTTCTGTATTGGAAAAGTATTTCTCCATCAGGATAAATGATAACCTCAAAATCATAAGTTCCGTTATAATCACCAACATAATGTATAACATTATCGAACCAGACAATCAGACTATCCGAAGTGCTGTAATATAAAACATTTCCACCTTCCAGAGGATTGAGGTCATCCCAGAAAGGTAAAATTGCCGGTCGAGGTGCATCTGAAGATGGAACTGCTGAATTTATCCATTCCGTATTATCATCTCCAAAACCTATCCAGCCGTTAGGATTTATCCTGAACTGGTTATAATCTATGCCATAATAATTAAAGGTGAAACCGATCGGCATCAAATCTGTTCCTTCGTCGTTATGATTAAAATATACTTCAGTTCCCATATCTGAAATGTCGATCCAATTATATTCGGGACCATCCGGTTCGTTGCTGTCAATCCATTGATACCCGTAATTGTCAGGTCCGCCATAATCTCTGCTATTTACGATCTCAATACTTTCCTGATAATTTTTACTGATATTGTAAATTAAATTTGCCTGTCCCAGATTTGAAATTTCAAGAATTTGAGAATCGGACTCTCCGGGTTGAACAACAAAATGGAATATTTCCTGGTTTATCTCAATAATTGGAGGTTCAACAATATTCGAACCATTTGTTGTAAATAAAATTGCCATATTATCCTGCAGATGTTTAGCAGCTGTCGGATACCTGTTACTGTAAGTATATTCCAAACCGATCATTCCCGTATAATCTTCTAATCCGACAGT
>DRTC01000334.1 GCA_011372345.1 Candidatus Cloacimonadota bacterium | reverse complement strand
AGATATTCAAAGTCGTAGAAAGTAGTTCCACCCATAAGTCGGAAAATATAATTGTCATCTTCCGATGTAGCTGAATAAACAAGATCAGGATCTCCGGTTCCCAAAGCAATTGTTACAAAATTTGAACCTGAACTTGATGGGACATTATAAAGTTTATAATTTCCGGAATAATCCCCATCGAAAAGGTCGAAATGAACAGAGCCATTGGCTCCCTTAATTAAAAGATCTGCAATAGCATCCTGTAAATTATCATAATCGTATCCTGTGCCAATATTGTAAGTTCCACTTAAAGGAGTGGTATTCGCAGGATCTGCAGCAAATTCATAACAGCCAATATCAGGAGTGGAAGAATCACGCGGATTGCCGTTAATATCTTCAGTTACTAAAGCAATATGTGTACCTTTCCCATCTATCCAAGGAGAATGACTATGCAAAGGTGGATTATCATAAAATCCGGGATATACAGAAACCGAATGAGCATTTTCTCCAAAACCACTTTGAAATTGGGAAAGAGTGTAATAGATAGTTGGGCTGTAATAACCATTCCTGATTAAAAATCCTCTTCCGACAAAAATATCATTATAATCCATCAGCATATCATTAGAATCTACCGAATTGAAATAGATGGAATTTCCTAATCCAAGATTTGCAAAAATATTGTTTTTGACGAAGTGATTAGTTGCACCCAGAAGTGAAAACGCATAAGAATTATTACTGGAAGCTGAATCTTCAATTCTTACGCTGTTGTAATATGTTTCCGAATTTTCTGAATTATCAAAAGTGAGACCTTTAGCTAATCCGTAATTTCCTGACCAAGCATTCCCATCTACATTTATAGAATTATTATAAACATCAGCATAAGAAGAATAATAAATATAAATTCCCGAAGCATGGGTATTAATGTCGTTTTTGCTAATATTAGCAGATGATGAATTGTTTATTTTTATTGCGTCATTACAATCCGTAATGCTGTTACCTTGGATAACAACACTTGGTACATAGGTAAGTTCGATAGCTTTCATTTGATTATAGAACAGATTGTTTTTAATCAATACGTCGAAAAAGTTACTTGAGTTATTTCCATATAAATATACTCCGTAATACGAGTCTTGAAAATAATTCGCTAAAATTTCGAGATGGGAGACAGTTTGTGAACTTGATAATTGGGCGTTGATAATATTGGAATAACTCTGATTGTATCCCAAACTATAAAATTTGTTAAAGCGGATTCTAATATCAGAAGTTCCATCTTTCAAATCAAAAATTGTTCCAAGATTTGTGGTACCTTCTGCTCGGAAAGTCAAATAATGAAAATCAATGTAGTCGGCTCCATCTAAACGAATGATGTAATTATCTGTAGAAGAAGTTGCAGAATGCGATATTATTACATCATCAACATCTCCACTTTCCGAACTAAAGCTAATTATTGAAGTGTCGCTTGTTCCTGTGATTTCAGGAATAATTACCTGTTCATCATAAGTTCCGGTTCTGAGATGAAAAGACGTGTTGCCATTTACGCCGTTTGCTATTAAATCGTTAACAGCATCATTAATAGTCGCATAATCAGGCGTAGTGCCACCAATAGTATAAGTTCCGCTCATTGGAACAGCCGAAAGAACACTTGTAATTCCCGCGATCAGTAAAAAACTGATCATCATTTTTTTGAAACTAAACATAAAAACTCCTTTAATATTTTTTTTGATTACGCATCTACCGAATTCGCAATCCTAATTTTTTTAAGAAAACATATAATGTAATATTAAATTTCATAGTGTCAATTAAAGTTATTGTT
>DRTC01000333.1 GCA_011372345.1 Candidatus Cloacimonadota bacterium | reverse complement strand
CTTTCGTATTTGATGATCTTATTAACAACAGTTGCCAGTTGCGTCAAAGAGCGAACCGGAATTCTACCAAGCATAATATCCGGGAAATAATCATCACCTTCCAATAAAGTATATGGATGATCGGTTACATCCCAAGGAGTCCAGTAACCTTCGACAAAATATGAGGGCAGGACAATAGTACCATCCACATCACCGATCAGGATAACATTTTCCGGCGGATAGTCCCAATTATCATAAGCATTCTGGATGAAATTTTTAATGGAAGTATTGCTCGAACCTGTTTCCGTTAAAGTTGCGAGCCTGGTTTTGTAACCCAGTTTTTCTTTGTGTCTTAATAAGGGCTGTAAATAGGAAACACAATTATCAGGAGCGATCAGAAGGTAATTTCCATTATAATATGAAGGAGTTTCTGTTCTTCCGGATTTTTCAATAAGAATGTTGGAAAAGGGTTTAATATTGGAATTTCTATCATTAGCAACAGAATTTTCATTTTTGGAAGGATCTAATTCCAAATCTACTTTGATATTTTTCAGAATTCTTATTTTGTTAAGAGCAGGATTATATTGAGCAGCAGCGAGGGAAATTTGAGAAAACCTGACTCCTCGCATTATACTTGGTTTGGAAATTTTTATAATTTCTTTGGGAAACCACTCGTCTTTATAATAAAATTCGGAATTTATGGGAGTGTTATCTTCCCAACCGAAAGGAATGATCTTTTTATCCAAATCCAATTCTTCAAAATCATATTCCAGATCTTTCAGAACATAATTTCCAGTGTTTGGAAGATTTACTAATTTGGAAAATACAGGTAATTCTGCTTCTCCGTTATTTCCGGTTTTACCGAAATCTGAAGTATCGAATTTCAGATATTCGATTCCGTTAATTTTTTGTGCTGGAAATTTCTCAAGCTCGAAACTACCTGAAATTGTTAAGATATTATTTTCAAGAGATAATTCGATTCCCTGCAAAAAGTAAAATGTCAATACAAACAGGATGACTAAAGCGAAGATTATTTTCATATTTTTCCTTTTGTTGCTCCTTCATAGTTCGGAACTTGTTCCGAGACATTTATTTCTGTTTTTGTTAGACCGAACAAGTTTGGTTCTACATTTCACAATCAAGACCGTGTCAGGCATTTGACGGATGATTGAGTTATAATGTAGCACAGAATTGTATTCTGTGATAGATTGATTCTTTGAAAATTTCACATTTTACAAAAATGTGCTACGCTCGAACTCGGAAAATCGAGTTACATCACCTCAACAACAAACACTTTTTCGTATCGATACTTTTCCCGTCAATTCTTAAATTATAGAAATAGATTCCGGAACTTACTGCTTTGTTATTACTATCTTGTCCATCCCAGATGACTGAATGCTGTCCTGCTGATCGCTGATTGCTGACAATCTGTTTTACTTTTTGTCCTTTGATGTTATAGATATTGATTTCGGTGTTTTCGGTGTTTTCGGTGTTTAATTGAAAAGAAATTGTGGTGGAAGGATGGAAGGGATTGGGGTAATTAGCAATTAATCTTCCTCGAGTTGGAATTTCATGTTCTTCATCATTTTGAACGACTGGACCTTCTCCATAATTTGTTTCTGTATAACTCAAAACAGCATGCCCTAGTTGAGTTCCGGATTTGATCTGCAGAAAATAATAATCATGCGGATTTTCTATTTCTGCATATTCATCAAAGGTTTCCCAATCCGACCATTCGATGATCCCGACATTATCGAACCATGATAATGCTTCTCCGTCAGCAGGCATATCGCTGTTCAATCTGATATCGAAGAAATTGCAGTTGTCCGGAACTTCGAGCTTCTTCCAATAAAAATTCCAACTTGTGTCACCATCGATCAAAACTCCGATATCTTCTGTATCTAGCCAAGGATTATCACCTCTTGTTTGATAATACCTGGCTTCGATCGTAACATTACTTCCATTCTGGGTTTTGAAATATCCGTGCAAAGTAAAATCACCGTCAGAATATCTTTTAATTCGATTGGTAAAATTCGTGACAATATTATCTCCGGAATCAGGAAATCTGCGATGACAGATGGAACGCTCTCCTTCATAAGATTCAGTATCATCATACCATTCGTCATCACTGTTCAGATTCCAGAGAGTACAGCCTTCATCTTCGCAGTTGCCAAACCAGACGATCTCTCTACCCAAACGATATTGCCAGCTATTTCCGGGAGTGATCGAATTGATCAAAGAGATATGACCGTCTCTTTGTAATTTAAAAGGTTCGGAAAACCATTCCCCGTTATTTTCCGAAAGCGATAATATTTCTGCATAATCTTCCGTGTTTATTTCCATATTCAGAGTATCAAAAATAACTGAAGCTGTGATCTCTTCCCGATCTACATGCAGGTAAGTATTCATTTCTTTGGAGCGTCTGGCTACATAATCGAGGATGTGCAGACCGAGTCCGCCTTCAGCTCTTTGGGGAATATAATCATCGATGAAAACAGGAGTAACAGAATATTCATAAAAACCGGTTTCATTGATCTTGGTGTTCAGGATCATAGTCGGCATTGTTTCCGCATAAGATAGGTCGAAAGCAAAATTTCCAAGTGAATGAGCGATCAGTTTTCCGTTATAGATTTCCAAACCCTGAATTATGTGAGGATGGTGACAAATAACAGCATCTGCTCCGGCATCGATCATGAAATGTCTGTATTCAACATCCCACATGTGTGGAATGTCTAAGCGGAAAGTGTATTCCTCATCTTCCGGGAAAGGTTCTTCATATTGATAAAGCGGAATGGATTTATCGTAATTGCTTCCGGGTTGAGTTGAATATTCGCTGCCGCAATGAACTTCAACAACGATCAGATCAGCAACATCCTGAACTTCCTGGATCTGTTTCTGCACATAATAAGGAGTCATATAAGCAAATCCCGGTTTGTTGAATCCAGCATTTAAATACGGTTGATAATTGTTGTATTGACCGGTTCTGTCGCTGGAAGCAAGGAAAGCGATATTCACACCGGATTTATTGTAAAAAAGAGGTAAATAAGCTTCATAAGAATCTGCTCCTGCTCCTGAATATAGAATGTTGTTATCTGCCAGAACCTGTTGAGTTTCCTGCATTCCGGGCAGCATATAATCATATACATGGTTGTTGGCAAGGGTGATAATATCGATTCCGGCATAAACCAGACCATCGACATTTTCGGGAGAACCTTTGAAATAAATCGTCTTGGTCGGATGGTGCTCCCAATGTGTTGTGAGCGGACATTCGAGGTTAGCAATTGTAATATCAGCAGCATTTCCCAGAATATCCAGGGTTGGTTCAAATATCGCTTCAACTCCTTGAGTAGGAATTATTCCTCCACCACTTTCATAGCCACGAGCAAGCATGATATCTCCGACAAAGTTCATGGTGATGGGAAAGGTTGTTTCTCCTTCATCAACTTCGATTTGACAGACTGCTTGTCCCCAGCAATTTGTAGTATCGACAACTTCAAGCAGAACCGTGTAAGGATGATCATCTTCAACTAAATATGTGTGAATCGGATTTTGCTCGACACTGGTGGAATCATCTCCAAAATCCCATAAGAATAGATGATCTTCGCTGTCAGGATCGATAACTTCGGAATAAAATTGAACATCGACATTCCGTTGTCCATTTTGTTTACGATAAATATCTCCGATGTCGTAACTTATCTCGACCTGCGGTGGAACGGGAAGATCTTCGGTAATATTTAAAATTTCATCAAAATAAACAATTCCGGGATCTCCATCATCTTGATCGTTGACGAAAACTAAAGATTCGATAGTTGGATAATAATCATACCAGGCAAACCAGTCATCAGCAACCGGAAGTTGGATCAAATTCCAGGTTTCTTCCTCGAATGCACCCTGATAAACCGGAATCCATTCTTCAATGTCGAGTTCTTGTGTTCCGAATAAAGAATAAAGTAGAACATTTGCTGTATCCATGATTCCAAACGCTTGTATTTCGCTAACTTCTTGAACAAACATTGCTATCTGCCAGACATTTCCGGAATCGATCACGGTCGGTTCGATATCCTCAACTTTCCAGGTGTTACCGAAAATTCGTAGAGAAAATGGAGAGTTGTTAAAAGTGTTGATCTGATCAAGAGCCCAATCATCAGGATCGTTATCTTCTCCGGGAAATGAATAAAGGTCGATCTCTCCGTCATCGAAGTTTTCGATTACTTCATATCGCGAATTTAATCCTTGTGAAAATAACATTATAGAAATTGAGGTAAATACAAAAAATAAAAATTGTTTCATTTATTTACTCCTGGTTTTATTCATAATTGTTAACGCATAATTGATTCCGAAAATTGGATGATTTAGACTGGACTTCATCAACTTCAGTTAGATGGAGTTCAGTCGAATGTTTCCGCCACCCAATTCCATCTTATATTTCAGTTCTACGATTTGAGGTAGTTTGTCGTCTCAAGTCCACCGTCGCTTCGCTCCTCTGAAATCGAGTCTCAATCAAATAGTAGTTTTCCAAATTCCTTTTCTTTCATATATTTCTCATGCTCTTTTATTTGTTTCTTGTATTCTCGCGGATTTCCGAAATAAGCTAAAAGCAATTCATTATTATAAAGTTTTCCATTTCTCAAACCAATCCACTCCGGATAATTTGAATATTTCCAGTCTTCCAATTCTTTGACTAATCCTGCTTTTACCGGATTATAATGAATATATTGGCATAAATAGATAAGATAGTTTTCCTTTTTGATATGTATATGCTGTAAAGGCTCCCGATAAAGTCTACCTTTTCTTTTATATTTGAAATTATAATGTGGAACATAAGAGTTGTTCAAGTCATTGAAAATTTGATAGATTGGTTTATCGGATTCTTGTCTCAAGAGAAAATGGAAATGATTTGGCATCAAACAATATGCAAAAACAGAAGTAGGATATTTTTCCAACTTGAGATTGAATTTGTCTAAAAACCACAAATAATCATCATCTTCCCTGAATAATAATCCATTTTCGACAGCATGATTATAAAAATGGAAATATTGGTTTTTAATGAATTCTTCTTTTTTGCAGCGCATAATTTTCTCAATTAGACTGGACTTCATCGCGAAGCAGATGGAGTTCAGTCGAATGCTTCCATCACCAATTTCATCTCATATTTCAGTTTTACGATTTGAGGTAGTTTGCCGTCTCAAGTCCATTCTCGCTACGCTCTTATGAACTCGAGTCTCATTTTGCTATCCTTCTTATCATATAAAACTGTTTATTTTCAGCAATAAATTCTCTCCAAAAAATATCATCGACAAATTCTCCGTTGGTATTTATTTCAAAATTATCATAAGGATCAGCAGAAGAATAAACCTCATAATCGTAATCCGATTCATCTTCCCATTGCAGATAAAGAGAATCGTTATTAGCAAAGATCGTGATATTCGCAGCTTGAATAAATTCCGGTTTCAGAGAGATATTGAGTTCAGTGTTTGAAAATTCATCAACTGTCACATCATAATGCCTGATATCAGCATATCCTTCTTTATGAAAAGTAAATGTATATTCTCCGGGAAGCAAAAGCCGGTAATACCTTCCAAAAGTGGAATCACTGCGAACCGGCTCTACTTCCGTCATTCCTCCGACGCTATCAATTTCCGTAACATAGATTTCAGCGATTACCGGTTCATCATTTTCATCCGTAATATTTCCGGTTACAGTCGAATGATTTACTCTATCGAGCATTATAAGAGCAGCTTGCAGGTTATCTTCGCAGATCTGCTGAACCTGTGATTCAGGAGGAATAAAGGTTGTTGCCAGTTCGACTGTAAAAGAAAAAACTCTTTGTTCAGCATAACCCCAATCTCCCATTGTTCCCTGACATGTATAACCGAAATCAACAGCTTGCATCGGAGTGTAATGCCCTCCTCCTGTTATTCGAGGAATCGTTTCAGCCATTTCAACTGCCAGATCATCCATTATTTCATGATCGAGTGAACATGCTCCGGGAAGATGACCGAGAGGATATAAAACCCATTGACCTGATGAGTGGTATGTTATTCCCGCATAAAATTTATATGCATAGATCAAATCACGAGCATAGACTGTTTCCTGTTCGGACCAGGCATTAGGACCGTGATAAATCGATGAACTCGGACTATCGGATGCTCCGTTACTTCCCCAGACATATCCGAAATTCCTGTTCAGATCAACACCATCTGCGGAACTGTAATCCGGTAATCCGTTTTCATTATTATCTCTCATGCTTTTGCGATGATAAGTGTGCCAGCCTTCCGTAACGAGTTTGTGTCCATCAGGATTCATCAATGGAATGAACCAGATTTGAGTACTGTCGATCCAACTGGTAACGCTGTCGATAACTCCATAATTGGAAACGAGATAATTCAAAATATACATATCGACTTCCAGGCTGATCGGTTCACGGGCATGAATTTCTGCGGCATAGAAAACATTCGGCTCATCTTCATTTGTGGTTGGATTGTCGGAGAGTTTCAGACACCAGATCTTAAATTGAAAATCTGAATAATCATCATCTCCGTGAAGATAGTAATCGTGACAGGTTGAATTTCCGAGAGAGGTTAATTCGGTTATACTGGGATAATCTGCTGCAATTTCCTGTAATTCTGTTTCCACATCTTCGTAATTCCGATAGCCGGCAATATCTCGTAATCGCTGTTCTTCGGTTGAGAGAATTTCAAAATCGTATTGATTGTTATTGAAAAAATTCAATTGATCTTCATCGATTATGATTTCAACTTTTTCATTTTTCCGGAAAATAACGATTTCGATATTTTGTTCTTCTATCCATTTTAGAAGTTGATCATTCGGATTTTGGATTGAAATGTGGAGTTCGCTTGCGGATAGAAATGAAATTGTAATTAATAAAATAATTGTTAAAAAATATTTCATAAACACCTCTTTAAAATTTGAGATGATTTTTTTCTGATTGGATAAATGCTGTCAAAGTAAATTTTTCTGAGACTGGACTTCATCGGCTTTAGCCTGATGGAGTTCAGTCGGAATGCTGATAAAAACTCATTTTTTAAATCCCGTTTCATTGTGGGTTGATGGTTTTTCTCAAGTTCAGTTTTGCTTTTGGATGGTCGTCGTCGTCTCAAGTCCATTCTCGCTTCGCTCTTATGAACTCGAGACTTAATCTGCATAACAATAAAGACAATGATGTAAACAAGTATTGTAATCTCCAATATCGATACTTTGCACACATTTGCATTCTTTTCGCTGATTTCTATCTTTTCTAACATCTAACGGCTGACGGCTAATTTCTGAAATCAATTCATCATCGATACATTTTCCGGCTGGAATTCCAACTTCTGTAAAATCGATTTTTTCAGCGCAAGATTGGATCTTGAGATCATATTTTTTTGCAATTTCAAAAAACTTTCCTGCGATTTCGATTTTTTCATTTTCGGAAACCTCCTTCAAATTCAGATGTTTGGTTTTCCTTTTTGTTTTTCGATAAAGATCAAGGAAACTGATGATACATTTTTCGGTGTGATGATGAAGTTTATTTGCCAGATCATCAAATTGCTCAAAATGATAATTCTGATCATACTTCTCTGAAAGTAAAATCGGATCATATCTCCAGATAACTTTTTTTCTTCCGATCAAATCAGATAATTTTTTAAAAGCATCGATTATTTTGGTTTTTTCAGGAACATTCGTTTCAATATCTTTTTGATAAGGATTTAAAGTAAATAAAAAATAATAGAAATAATCTTTCAGTAAATTTAATTTTCCAATCATCTTTTCGGGATTTTTAGTCCAGAACACAAAACCAAGAACATCCTCTTTTTTCAGGCTGACATTTCTGATCTGGTTCGGATTGAAAGGATTTTTGACTTCAACATAACCTTGCTTCAATTTTTCAAAAAACCAATCATTATGAAAAGCGGGAATGTCTGTTCTCCTACTAACACTAATGATATTTTTTTCATTTTTCATGATGTAAATTTCTAATTTCGATTATTGAAGGCAAGATATTTCTCGGAACGAGTTCCGAGTTACTGTAGAACCGAACTTGTTCGGTTTCCTAAAAAAAAGGTCTCGGAACAATCAGTCATGAGCCGGACTAAAGGTTCCGAACTACAGACAAAAGTTGACAGAATTCTTTTATAATAAAAGTTAAACACCATGAATAAAGTGGTTGGATATTTTTTAAAGAAATATATTTTTTCGCCTAAAAAGGAATGGCTGCGGTTTGATTCGATTTTTATGGTCGTTGGGATCGTCATTTCTGTTGCAACTTTAACGGTTGCACTTTCCATTTTTGAAGGATATGAGAAAGTCCTGAAAAAGACGATTCTGGGAGTTAATTCCCATATTTATATTTTTAATCCCGGAGAGGGAAATCTGGATAAAGAAAATATCGAACAATTATCAGGATTTTGTGAAGAACAGACTGAAATCGAAAGTTATGCAGCCATCATTATGACGCAAGCGATGTGTACGAATGAGAAACGAGTTAAAGGCTGCTTGCTTCGGGGTATAGATTGGAGGCAGGAAAATCAGCCGACTTCTTATAAAGAATATATTTCAGAAGGAAGATATGAATTGCAAAATCTGAACGAAGCAGTGATCGGTTATAAATTAGCGAAAAGCCTGAACCTGTCAATTGGAGATACTTTGACATTGATCAGTCCTTTGAATTCGCAGATTACTCCGCTGGGAATGAAACCGCAAAAACAGGAATTTTTAGTTGTTGGTCTCTACAAATCCGGAATGTATGAATATGACAGCAAATATGTTTTTATGAATTATCAGTCTGCTGCGGAATTTATTTCAGCAGTTAACGAATATTCAATGCTTGAGATCAAACTTTCTGATGAAAATATCGAAAGAGCGGACTACCTTGCTTATCGCTGGTCTTCCGAACTAGATCATCAATTTCAGATAACTTCCTGGATCGATTTTAACGGAAATCTCTTTTCTCTTCTAAAACTGGAAAAATGGGTGATCTTCATTATTCTCAGTTTCCTGATTTTGATTGCTTCCTTTAATGTCGTCAGTTCTGTCTCCACTTCTATCATTGAAAAAAAACAGGATCTGGGAATTCTTAAAGCGTTTGGAGCATCGAGCAGGATTTTGAAAAATATTTTTATCGGGAAAACATTTATTATCTCGATCTTTGCTGTTACTTTTGGACAAATTTTCGGTGTTCTGATCGCGATATTTTTAAGTAAACAGACATTTTTCCTCTTAAAAGGAGATGTCTATTTTTTAGAGAAAATCAATGTGAGTTTTAATTTATTAAGCTGGATAATAATACTTCTCGTTTCATTGTTAATAATTTCAGGAGCATCATTTATTCCTTTGAAAAAAATCACAAAACTGGATGTAACGGAGATTTTAAGGAGTTAGATATAGGATATTTCCATTATTTTTCCCTTCTTTTCTCAAGAGAAGGGATTAGGGGATGAGTTATGTGTTTATTAAGAATTAGAAATTTAAAAAAAAGTTATAAAGAAGCAACAGGAAGATTGCAGATTCTGAATGGAATAGACTTGGAAATGAAGTCCGGAGAAATGGTTGCTATAACCGGAGAGTCAGGAAGCGGGAAAAGTACTTTCCTGCATTTATTAGGAATGCTCGATAGTCCTGATGAGGGGGAAATCTATTATTCAGGAAATGAGATAAAGATCAGTGATAGAAAAGTTAATGAATTCAGGAATAAGAAGATCGGTTTTGTCTTTCAATTTCATTATCTTCTTGGAGATTTTACAGCAGAAGAGAATGTTGCGATGCCCATGTTTTTAGCTACCAAAAATCTTAAGAAGAGTATAAAAGAAGCCCGAAAGCTGCTGAAAGCTCTTGATATTTTTGAGAGAAAAGAACATTATCCAAACCAGTTGAGCGGAGGAGAGCAACAGAGAGTTGCAGTTGCTCGTGCTTTGATCAATAGTCCGGAAATAATCTTTGCCGACGAACCGACCGGAAATCTCGATTCTCATCACAGCGAAGAACTGATAAATTTGATCATTGAATTAAATCGATCTAAAAAACAGACTTTCCTGATAGCAACTCATAACCGCGAAATTGCCGGAAAAATGGATAGACATCTTCATCTGGAAGAAGGAATTCTGAAGGAAATTTAATATTTAATATTGAATATTGATTTTCGAATGATGATTGTTGAATAAAGATTGTTGAAGAAATAAGAAAAAAGAATATCGAATGGTGATTGCTGATTGTTGATTGTTGAAGAAAGAAAAAGAGAAAATATCAAAAGATGATAACTGAAATTCTAATGAATAGTATAAATTGTCCGTGCATTGCACGGACAATTCAACCTGCATTATTAAGGAAAATATATTATTGAGTGATAATTTGTAATGATTACAGAATTATCGAAACAAAATTGTGAACGCAATGCGTACACAATTGAAATGAAAATTAGTTGGAAATATAAGTATGAATAAAGATAAACAATTACAAAAATCAGGAAATGAGCAAATCGATAAACAGAATTACCAATATCTTTTGGAAGAACTGAAAAGTATCATTTCCAAAGGAAGATATACTGCTTATAAATCAGTTGATAATATCAAAGTTCAAACTTACTGGCAGATTGGTGAAAGAATCGTCCGGGAAGAAATGAAGTTCAAAGATAGAGCTAATTATGGAAAATATTTAATCCGAAATTTAGGATCAGATTTAGATGTCAACAGACAAAGACTATATGAAATTGTAAAATTTTATAGGATTTTTCCAATTGTCCGGGCATTGCACGGACAATTGAGTTGGAATCACTACCTTTGTTTGATCGGAGTTGAAAATGAAAAAGAACGAGGTTTTTATCAAGATCAGGCAATTTTGCATTCATGGAGTTATCGAGAACTTAAAAAACAGATCAAATCCAATCTTTATGAAAATACATCCAAGCAGGAAATCATAGAAATTTCCCAAACAAAACTACCTGCCATCGACACAAAAAAGATTTTCAAGGATACATACGATTTTAATTTCATTGAATTTAGTTCTAAAAAAGACGAAAAAGAATTGGAAAAAAAGATTACTCATAATTTTGAAAAATTCCTGCAGGAATTAGGTGAAGATTTTTTCATCAAAGGAAAACAAATTCCCATCAAGATCGATAATGAAACGCATTATATCGATCTGGTTTTGTATCATCGAGGAATTCCGTGTATTATTTTAGTCGAATTGAAAATCGGGAAATTGGACAGTCGCGATATTGGTCAGATGAATAAATACATCGGTTATTACAGGAGAAATAAACAATATTTTCACGAAAAAGATACGATCGGTCTGATCATCTGTAAAGAAGCAGGTAAAGAAGAAGTTGTTTATGCTTTAGATGGTTTGGAAGAAAAAATATTTATTGCGAAATATAAAATAAAATTACCGAGTGAGGAAAAGATCAAAAAAGCGATCAGGAAACTTGGAAATTGAATATTGAATATTGGATAATAATTGAAGAATGATGATTGTTGAAATTCTGAAACACTAAAATGCTGAACTCTGTTTTTCTTTGCGTCATCGCGTCTTTGCGGTAAATCTTTAGAGGAATAATTGAAAAAAAAGAAATGGCTTTTAATTATTGTTGCTATCATTTTTGTCATTAATATCGCTTTTTATGTGGCGATCAGGATGACAAAAGTGGATGAGATCGTAAGGAAAAAATTCTCTTCATATCTTGCTGAAGAATTAAAAGCCGATGTTTCCATAGATCACCTTTCGTTTAATGATAAGCAGTTGAACATCTCTGATCTGACGATTATCGATTCTGCTCGCACTTACCAACTTTCAATCAAGCAAGTATATGTTGAATACAATTTATTAAAACTGCTTTTCTCAAAGTTTAAGAATTTACAGGCAATCAAAAGCATAAAGG
>DRTC01000332.1 GCA_011372345.1 Candidatus Cloacimonadota bacterium | reverse complement strand
CCACAAATTTATTTGTGGGAATATGATTCGGGAAAAAAACTAACGGTTTCAACCGTTTTCAAATAAAGTAAAAACCATTAAAATGGTTCATTTAAAAGGATTTGTCTAATTTTTCCCACAAATAAATTTGTGGGCTTCTAATCAAATTATAAATCTTTATTGATGATTACCAATTTTTTAGAAAATTTTGGGGGTATGCCTGGTTTTCATAAATCTAACTTGACATATAAACTAAAGAATATACATTAGACACATACATTACAAGGAGGTGATTTTATGTTCAGAACGCAAATTTATCTAACCGAAGATGAAAAGAATGCATTGCAGAATATTTCTTATGGAACAGGAAAAAAGCAAAGCGAACTGATCCGTCAAGCTGTTGATCAATTGATCGAAAAATTCAGCAACACCAATCGTCTTGATTTTTTAAGGAAAGCGAGAGGAATATGGAAAAACAGAAATGATATTCCTGCTTTTGAAGAGATCAGAAAAAGCTGGGATAGGGGCGAATAAAAGTGAAAAACTCATTACTTATCGACACAGACATCCTGGTTGATTATTTACGAGGAGAGAAACAGGCAATTTCTTTTTTGGAAAATTTGGAGCAAAAACTCGTTCTATCTTCCGTAAATGTAGCAGAACTTTATAGCGGAGTAAGAAAAGGAAAAGAAGAAGAAATCCTCAAAATCTTTCTGCAAGCATTTGAAATAATTCCGGTTACAGATGAGCTTGCAATCAAAGGTGGTTTTTTTCGCAGGGATTTTTTAAAAAGTCACGGAATCGGATTAGCAGATGCAATAGTTGCTGCTACTGCAGAAATGTTTCATTGTGAATTAACGACTCTGAACAGAAAGCATTATCCGATGATTAAAGATGTATTCGTTCCGTATCGGAAGAGAAAACCTTGAAAAAGTTTAAAAAATTTTCTTCTCGCTAAACTTTTTCAACGGTTAATTGAACGATAATTATGTGTGATAAACAGATCGAAAATTGGGATATTCAACCCAGTAAGATAATCAACATATTGTTCCAACCATTGAAAAAGATAAGTGGAAGATTTCCTCTAACAGAATCTGTTTTCAAGGTTTTCAAGAGATTCCTCTTGACTGTAAATATCATAAATTACAAAAGAACTTCTGTTTTATATATTTGTTGGAGGTTCTATAATGAAAAACAAATCAGTAATAATGCTATCAATAATAGTTGAACCAAATGCTGATGGTCATTTAGTCTCTGTTTCTGGTATCAAGGGGGCTTTTGCAGAAGGTGATACGATTGAAGAAGCAATGTTTAATTGTGTTGATGTCGTTAAAATGATATTTGTTTATAGGTTGGAAAGACATGAGCATATAGGTTTTAATCAGGTCGAATTCACACCAAAAACTCGAATGACAGTCACTGTTCCTGTTGGTTTATAATTGTGTCAAAATTAAGAGAATTAAGCTCCTCTCTATTCACGAGCTGATCGTTCATTTAAGATGAAAACAAAATATTCTAAAGATTGGATTCGACTCGTGAGGAAGTGCGAGTCGAAGACAATCTGTCTAATATGGTCGCAATTCTCGACTCGCATTCCCTTCGTTCATTACGAGTT
>DRTC01000331.1 GCA_011372345.1 Candidatus Cloacimonadota bacterium | reverse complement strand
TTATTTATTCGTTACTTTTACATTCGGATAAAGAAGATGCAATCTTTGGAAAAGTTAACCAAGATCATCGTATCAAATTAGATAACGATTTGATAAAAAAATACAAGACTTTGAAATTCGGTAAACCGAAAACAAAAATAGATAAAATTCGCGAATCAATTTTTCATGATGCAAATTCTAAAATTTTAGAAATAGATTTAAAGAATAAGATTTTATCTTTGAATGTTCCGACAGGAAGCGGGAAAACGCTAACTTGTTTATCGACTGCCTTAAAATTGAAAACACGATTGGAGAAAATCGGAATCAAACCGAGAATAATTTATGGTTTACCTTTCACAAGTATAATAGATCAAAATTACGAAGTATTCGATGAAATATTGAAAAATCCTGATAGTGATATTTTGTTAAAACATCATCATCTTGCAGAAATTTCTTATAATCAAAAAGACAGTGATGCAGAATTTGAACCTGAACAGGCAAAATTTATGATCGAAAGCTGGGAAGCGGAAATTATTGTTACAACTTTTTTTCAGATATTTCATACATTATTTTCCAATCGAAATAGAATGATCCAGAAATTCCATAAATTAGCAAACTCCATTATTTTATTAGATGAAGTCCAAAGTATTCCTTACAAATATTGGAAACTTGTTCGGGAAACGCTGCTAAAAATTTCTGACATCTTTAATGTTTATTTTATTTTGATAACAGCTACTCAACCAAGAATTTTTGAATCAAATGAGATTATAGAATTAGTTCCGGATAAATCGGAATACTTTTCTCAATTTGATAGAATTAATTTGAATTTTGAATCAGAAAGCATAGAGTTACAAAATTTTATTGCGAAATGTAAAAATGAGATTGAGAATTCTGATAAATCTTTTTTGTTTGTTATGAATACGATAAATTCTTCTATCGAGCTATTTGAGAATTTGAAAAAGATGGATTTGGATGCTGAATATTTTTATCTCGCAACAAACATTATTCCCAAACACAGATTTGAAAAAATTCTAAATATCAAAAAATCTAAAAAAAGAAAAATAATTGTTTCTACACAAATGATAGAAGCCGGTGTCGATATTGATATTGAGAATGTTTGGCGTGATTTTGCTCCGCTTGAATCTATCAATCAGGTTTGCGGAAGATGTAATCGTAATTTTTCAGAGAAAAAAGGAAATGTGCGAATATTTGAAATTTTAAATGAAAATCATAATAATACTCCTTTTTCAAAATATATTTATGGAAAATCTGCTTTGAGCATCATTGAGACAAAAGAATCGTTGGGATACAAAACAACAATTTCCGAAACAGAATTCTTAAAAAACATGGATTCATATTATCAAATTATTAATGAGAAAATTGCAGACGATGAATCAGACAAAATTTTAAGATTTTTGGAAAATTTGCAATTTGCTGATTTGTACAAATCTTTCAAATTAATTGATGACAAATTATACAACAAAAAAGATGTTTTTATTGAATATGATGAAACTGCAATCAATGTCTGGCAAAAATTTAAAAATCTAAAACAAATCAAAAACACCTTCAAACGAAAAACCGAATTCCTGAAATTCAAAAAAGATTTCTATGATTATGTCATTTCCGTACCCGAAAAATATGTTCAGGAACAAGAATATGAAAATACCGGAATCGTTTACATTCTGAATAATGCTGTTGAATCCTGCTATTACGAACAAACCGGCTGGAATAGAACCAACGATAATTATACAAATTATGTGTTTTAATTATTTACATGGATATAAGCAAGGAGTTAAAACACCTTGATATGAAACAAAAACATCTGCGAAGAGTTAAAACTCCTCGCTCAATACAATCAAAGTCTTTCAGACTACCCAATCCGCCCAGTCTGGGCGTAGCGCAGCGAAGCCTGAAGGATTTTGTATGTTTCAAAGATAGGTTTCAACCTATCGCAAAAGGAGCGAGAAATGTCCGGTAGAACATTCAAATCAATATATTATCACCTTGTATTTCATACAAAGCTCAACGAACCATATCTCGAAGATAAGAAATTTAGAAACCAGGTTTACCATTTCATTGAAAATAAATGCAAAAGGCATCATCTATATATTCATGAGATTGGCGGAATAGAAAATCATGTTCATTTGTTGATCTACATTCCTCCCAAAATGGCTATATCGGAAGCAGTAAAATTAATCAAGGGTTCTTCATCATATTTTGTAAACAACGAATTGATTGGTGAGGTCACATTGTATTGGCAAGAAGGTTATGGTATTTTAACAATATCAAAAAAGCATGTAAACTTCATCAGGAAATATATTCAAAACCAAGAAGAACATCATAAAAAAGGCTCAACATATAAGGAACTTG
>DRTC01000330.1 GCA_011372345.1 Candidatus Cloacimonadota bacterium | reverse complement strand
TTTCTAATGTATCCTGAACAGCTGAATCATAATAATCGAAAGAAATCTCATATTCAGGCATATAAATAACAATATTCTCATCTGCAGAACCAACAACTGTTGGACCAGATATTTCAACTGGAATATTTTGTTCTAGAATCGCATCAATCACATCCTCTCTATAATCTTTTAAATCAGGATCGTCTTCCATAAATTCAGTCATTTTTTCTGCATCATCTTCACCAAATAAAATATTTCCACTAGAATGAAAGGATTTATTTGCTTCCGTAAAAAAAGTAGCCATCCCGACAAAGCCAATTTCCAGATCAAAACCAATTTTTTTAGCATCAGGAACGCGATGGAACCATCCTCCGTTCAGATTAGAACCAAAAGCAGAAACAACCGGATCAACATAACTGATGGCAGCATCTTCGACTAATGCTCCTAAAGTTTCTTCCAGGTTATCTCCCATCAATAGTGAATATGATAATATTATCAGTGTAATAAAAATAAGCGTAAATGTCTTTTTTCTCATGATAACACCTCTTCTTTATTGACTCGAATAAATTAAAATGATGATTTTTCTGTCAATAAAAACAAAATTCTTTACAAAAAGGAGCAGGTTTCGGGAATGTAAAAGCCATAAATTTCAGGGAGTAAAAAATGTTAAAAAACAAGAACATTTTGCTCGGAATTAGCGGAGGAATTGCAGTTTATAAAGCTGTTGACCTTGCCGGCAAATTAACAAAACAAGGTGCAGTAGTTAAAACTATCATGACAAAAAATGCCTGCGAATTTGTTTCTCCCATAACTTTCAAAGCCATCACACATCAACCTGTTGTCACCAAAATGTTCGATATCAATGCTGAAATAGAACACATTTCGCTGGCAGATTGGGCAGATATTTCAGTTATCGCTCCGGCAACTGCTAATATCATCGGGAAAGTCGCTTCCGGGATTGCCGACGATCTGCTCTCGACGACTATCATGGCAACGACATCTCCGGTTCTTTTTGTGCCGACAATGAATGTTCATATGTATGAAAATCCGATAGTACAGGAGAATATCAGGAAATTATCTGAACTCGGTTACTTTTTTATAGAACCTGATTCCGGGAAACTTGCCTGCGGATATGAAGGAAAAGGAAGATTTCCAGAACCAGTTGAAATTGTCTATTTTGTGAAAACATTCCTGAATCATAAAAAAGATCTGATTGGAAAGAAAATCATGGTCACAGCTGGAGCAACTCGCGAAAATATCGATCCGATGAGATTTATAACAAATTTTTCCAGCGGGAAAATGGGTTTGGCTTTAGCTCGAGCAGCTTTTATTCGGGGAGCAGATGTTCAATTAATTTCCGGAAATTTAACGGAACAAGTTCCGTTTTACATTAACAACATCTCTTGTAAAAATGCTGAAGAAATGTTTCAGGCAACGATCAGAGAATTTCCCGAAAACCAGATAATTTTAAAAACTGCAGCAGTCAGTGATTTTACTCCCGCTAATCCTTCAAAACAAAAAATCAAAAAAGGTGAGGATCTTAAACTTGATTTGAAAAGGACAAAAGATATTCTTTCCGAACTTGGAAAAATTAAAACCAAAGAACAAATCCTGGTTGGTTTTGCTGCGGAATCGGAAAATATTATAAAAAATGCTCGTCAAAAATTGCAGAAAAAGAACCTCGATTTTATTGTAGCTAATGATTTGAAAGTTGCTGAAAAAGATGAAACATCAGCTTTCTTCAGAGGGAAAAATATCGAGGAAAAGATCAGCGGAAATAAATTTTTTGTTGCTCACAAGATTTTGGATTTGATTTTAAAAAATCAGCAACGAATCCATCTTCGTTAAAACTCCGAGGAGACAAGCAAAACTAATAAACGAACAACAAAAATATATAATAACTGAAGATTTCTAATCTTGTTAGAAAAGCAAGAGAATATCAA
>DRTC01000329.1 GCA_011372345.1 Candidatus Cloacimonadota bacterium | reverse complement strand
TTATTCCCATTATTATCGGTTCCATCCCATGTTATATCTTTAAGTTCGGAGTTAGAAATTTGGAGTTCAAGATTTTTTACCAAATTTCCTTTTACATTATAAATTTTTATCTTTGCCTGTCCTACAAGGCCTTGGCGAAGTTGGGTGTGCTTTGTGGTGATAAACGATATTGTGGTTGAGCCATTAAATGGATTTGGTTTATTCTGATAAAGTTGTATCCCGTCTGTCAAATCAAAATTATCATCAACAGCTACTCCAGAGGTTACTGTAACATCCCATAATGTGCTATCTGCTAATTCGCCATCTGACACTAATGCCTTAACCACAAAATTGCCGGTGTCTGAGAAGGTATAAGTAAATTCATTAATACTTGCACCTTGTTGTATATCATCAAGATACCAATAATAATATAGAGAATCATCGTCAGGATCTTCAGCTAATATCAAAAATAATTGCTCGGTATTTTGTGCAATCGAAAATGCTGTCTCTTCCGGGAAAAAATAAGTTATTATAGGTGCATGGTTAGAAATAAACTCATCTGCTCCAATATCCGGATGTATTGCATCACGAGGATCGTAATCAAAATCAGTTGTAATACCTGCAATAGGAGTTGCTTCACCAATGCAAGGGCTGGTGGAATCCAAATGAAGATCAGGGAAGCTCAAACCAGGATCGCCTGTAAGAGAATTTTCATCTCTCGGATCATATCCGGGAGCATTTTGTAAATCTGCAAGAGTATTATAATAACTACTACCAATACGTCCAACATAACAATTATCAGCCGGGTCATCAGAATTCACACTCAAGAAATTATAATTGCTCTCAGCAAATGATGTTGCAGTCTTCAGATAAAGCGCACAGTGGTCATTTCCACCAACATTTCCAGTTCGCTCATTGATCAGGATATTATCTTTAAGAATGTTATCGCTCGCATCTTTATAAATTTTTATACAGTAAAAGTCAGGGTATTCTCTATTACATACACCTCCTATATACAGAGTGTTGTAATAAATTTGATTATTTGTAGCATCACCGGAAGACAGGTAAATGCAATAACTGGTATTTGCAGTAAGTCCGGGAACAAGATAGATAATATTATTATAGACCAGATTATCGTGTGAGTCGGATGTTATAAATATACCCCGACAACCTGAATTTGCACTATGTTTCAAATCGTGAATATAATTATTATGGATTTTTGTAGTTCCACTGCAGCTTGATGAGCCAGCTCGTATTCCATAAACAGAGGTTCTGGATTCATCAAAAGTTTGATATACTTCATTTTTTTCTACATTACAATCAGCAATATCTGTAAAGATGAAGATGCCGTATTTTTGAAAATCGTGAACATCATTATTTATAATGTTGAAGTTGGACAGTTGAATGCCAGGGTCTCCATCCATATAAACGCCATAAGTAGAACCACCAATAACTTCGCAGTTAGAAAGTGTGAACGAATCCATACCAACTAAAGGTGAAGTAATACCATAAGTTGAACAATAAACAGGAGTGGACCAACCCGTATTGGTAGCAACACTTATACTGTTTATTATCAGATTTTCCAATGTGATGTTGTCTGAACCATTTGCTAACCAGAAAACAAACATATCCTCGTCATTATTACGATAGCCATTTATTGTCATATCTCTGCTGTCATCTTCAGAATTATAAGCAGTTCCATTAAAAGTAATATGATCCGAATTGTGGATTTTTAATCCACAACTATAATCCCCGGTTATGGTTATGTTAATTTCTACTGTTGCTCCGACATCGGGTTGGAATATAACAGGATTTGATTCGGTTGCTGTAACATCGAGAATAGTTAGATTATCATTTTCAGTGTAAATCCCATCGCGGATCAGGAAAGTTACACCGCCGGTTCCCACGCCTTGAGAATTCAAATCATTGATGGCGGACTCAATTGTAGTATAATCAGGAGTAGTTCCCCCAATATACTTAATTCCAGTAAGCTGTGCAAAAGCTATCGAAGGTAATAACATCAAAAGGCACAGTAAAGTTATTGCGATAAGTAGTTTTTTACTTTTCATTGTTTCTCCTATTTTTCTTTAATCTTTCTTGAGTTAGAATATTTTTCAATTAATTCCTCAAGAGAGAAAGATCTTTTCCAATATGCTTTAAAAATTTCTTTTTGAGCACGAGCATAATCGGGATGATTTATGATAATAGTCGTGATCAATGGTTTTAGGGAAACCGGGTCCTTGAGAGCGAGCATTGTTATCTTCTCATCGAAAATTGCTAACTTCATTGGAAGTTCGCTGATAAATCTTGTTTTCCCCCCGGAGTAGGCGAATTTCTCGATCATTTCTTTTTCAAATTCCGTGTTTTCAAAGTCCTCAATTTCGTAAATAGTCTCCAGCGTTACATCTCGTTGTAATACATTAAAAGCGTTTTTCACATTATCTTTTTCCGGCAAAGCATAAGGTTTTTTTGTAAATATCATGATTTCTTTTTGGGCAGTTTGCTGAAGATGAATGTATCGTTCACAGATCCTTTTTCTTTCATACAAGATTTCAATGAATTCGAGCGGATTAACATCGCTTGTATTTTTTTCATATATCGGTGCGATGTGGTTTAATATTTCGCTAACAATATTCTTTTTAGTTTTTAGAATTCCATCCAAATTATTGATTTGATTTTGAAATGCTTGATATGGATCGGTTGCGTAATATTTTTTTAATCTTCCGATCTTTCTTTCCGCACAAAATCCCTTGTTCATTAATTGGAGTAGAATTTCGTACACTTTTGTTCTCAATATGCTGACATGTTTTTGAATTTCAGCAGCCGATAATTCTTTCTTGAGAAATAAAGTATAATATACTTTCGCTTCTCTTTTTGAGAGCCCGAAACTAATGAAATCTTTTATGATTTTTTCCCGATCCATTTTCTTTACCTTTTATGGGGGGAAAGAATTATTTTGCGAAATTTGTGTCAACATATTTTATTTTTTTATCATTTTCTTCAAGTTAGATACTTAGATCGCATAAGGTCCCAGAATCAATCTCCAACACCGAATATATTCCAGAACACTCCATGCAGTTAGTAAACCGAAATATGACTAAAACATTATCGAATTGATATGCTTACCTTTTTTACAATTTAATCAATAAACATTTTTTTATCATTGAATATTCATCAACAACCAGTTGATAGAAATATACGCCTGATGGAAAACCACTTGTGTGACAAGTTACCGAATATGAACCATTAGTTTGATATCGTTTTACAAGTGTTTCCATCAATTTACCTTTTATATCATAGATGGACAAGCTAACTTTTCCTGATTTTTGTAACTGGTATGAAATAGTTGTTTCTGTATTAAAGGGATTTGGATAATTTTCAATATTGACCGCTGGAAATATAATAGCATTCTCATCAACAGCACTTGGTGTATAGTTGATTTCTAAGTATGGATGCAGATTGGGATTTGAATATTCTTTTGAATAGAATTTACTCCATTTGTAACCTGTTTGTGCTCTAATTACAAATCCATAATTTTCTACCTGGCTATTGACCCAAGCTTGAACAAGATCAGTGATATCTACTTCAAACCAAATACCATAATTTCCACCAGTACCACTAAAAGTGAATGAAGTCCAGGCATAAGGGTTA
>DRTC01000328.1 GCA_011372345.1 Candidatus Cloacimonadota bacterium | reverse complement strand
GTATTATGAACATCTGCTTTCCCTTTCCCGTAATTTCTTCAATAAAGCCAAAACTGGCGACTTGATGGCGTATGCCACCAATGATCTGAATGCAGTTCGTTTCCTGGTCGGATTTGGAATGGTGATCCTCATCGATATCGTTGTTTTCGCGATCGGGGCAATGTTCTTTATGACCAATATCAGTTTGCGATTAACTTTGCTGGCGATAATTCCGATGCCTGTTTTAACAGTTGTGATCATTATTTTTGGTAAGAAAATCCACGCTCGTTTTAAGAAAGTTCAGAAAACTTTTGCTACCATGTCCGGGAAAGTTCAGGAAAGTATTTCCGGAATTCGGGTTGTAAAAGTTTTCGTGCAGGAAGAAGCAGAACTGAAAAAGGTTGCTCATTCTGCCAGAGATTATGTGAAAGATAACATCGCACTCGTTCGTATTCACGGACTTTTCCATCCGTTTCTATTTCTCATCATTGCTATCAGTATGGGAATCGTTCTCATTTTTGGTGGAGAATCAACGATTCTGGGAACGATCTCGATGGGAGAATTCATCGCATTTTTCTCATATCTCGGAATGTTTGTCTGGCCTGCGATTGCTGTTGGCTGGTTGGTGAATCTTTATCAGAGAGGAAAAGCTTCGCTGATCAGGTTGAATTCCATTTTTGAGATTGAACCGGAAATAATCGATGAAAATGCAGATTATTCCATAAAAGAATTGAAAGGGAAAATCGAAGTTAAGAATTTGAGTTTTAGTTATGGAGAGAGAATGGAAGAAAATTTGCCAAATTTCAAAAATTTGGCAAATTTATCCATCTTCGAAAATATCTCCTTCGATCTAAATATTGGAAAAACTTTAGCAATCGTCGGAAAAACCGGTTGCGGAAAAACTACTTTGATCGATTTAATTACGCGGATTTATAATCCTCCCAAAAATTCCATTTTCATTGATGATCGTGAACTTTACGATATTCCCCTCGAAATTTTACGAAAAAATATAATCACCGTGCCGCAGGATATTTTCCTGTTTTCCGACTCGATAGCCAATAATATTAGTCTGGCAAAACCAGAGGTTGACAAATATTTTATTGAGGAAGTTGCCCGTTATTCGCAGGTCTATGATGAGATTCTGGAATTTGAAAATGGTTTCGAGACCGTGATTGGAGAACGAGGAGTAACACTTTCCGGCGGACAGAAACAGCGGATTGCCATTGCCCGGGCTTTGTTGACGGATCCGAATATTCTCATCCTCGATGATGCACTTTCTGCTGTCGATACCAAAACCGAAAAAAAGATCCTTGAACTGCTTATCAAGATCAGAAAGGATAAAACGACCATCATTATTGCACATCGCATTTCATCTCTGCAACACGCTGATAAAGTAATCGTTTTGGATAATAAGAAGATCGTGGAAACCGGAACCCACCAAGAACTTCTGGCGAATGGTGGGATGTACAGTTATTTGTATGAAAAACAGCAACTTGAGGAAAAGTTGAGTGATTGAAATCTATGATTCGTGTTCATAAGAGTGAAGCGAGAATGGACTTGAGACGACATTTTCCAACTGAACTCCATCTAACTGAAGTTGATGAAGTCCAGTCGTAAATTTAGGAAACCTTCCGAATGGGTCTCTACCAGCGGAATTCTTGCACTCGACCTTCGGAATGGTTGAGGAACGAGACCTCATAAGAGTTGTTGTTTTACGATTTAGAACTTATAACTTAAACCGATTGAAAATCTCAATATATGTTCATTGATACCATAATTATCGATATTT
>DRTC01000327.1 GCA_011372345.1 Candidatus Cloacimonadota bacterium | reverse complement strand
TTTACTTTGATCGTCGAAATGGCTCACAAAAATGGAGAACCGGGAATCATTTTCCTGGATAGAATAAATGAATTTAATCCGACTCCAAAGATCGGAAAAATCGAAAGCAGTAACCCATGTGGTGAGCAGCCTCTGCTTCCCAATGAAGCCTGCAATCTCGGTTCGATCAACCTTGCTCCGATGGTTAACAACGGAAAATTCGACTGGGAAAGATTAAAGGATGTAGTTTATGATAGTACCGAATTTCTCAACGATGTGATAGATCGATCGAAATTTCCTCTTCCGGAAATCGACAAAATGGTAAAAGAAAACCGCAAAATCGGTCTTGGTGTTATGGGTTGGGCAGACCTGCTTTACATTCTGGAAATACCTTATAACAGCGAAAAAGCAACAAATCTGGCAACAGAAATTATGGAATTCATAGATTATCATTCCAAAAAAAAATCGATCGAATTGGCAGTTCTACATGGAAAATTTTCCAATTTTAACGGTAGCATTTACGAAAATAGCGGACTAAAAAGAGAGAATACAAAATTAGATTGGGATATTCTCAAATCCGAGATTAGGGAAAAAGGTATCAGGAACGCAACGACAACAACAATCGCACCAACTGGAACGATCAGTATGATCGCCAATACTTCCGGCGGGATCGAACCACAATTCTCTCTCGTTTATGTAAAAAATGTAATGGACGGAAAAAAACTGCTTTATGTTAATCCCATCTTCGAAAAAGTGATGAAAAAAACAGGTTTATATTCAGATGAATTAATGGAGAAAGTTTCGGAAAGCGGAGGAATTTCCAAAATAAAAGAAATTCCGGAAAATCTGAAAAAGATATTTGTTACTTCTCATGATATTCCTCCCGAATGGCATATAAGAATGCAGGCTGCTTTCCAGAAATATACTGACAATGCTGTTTCCAAAACGATCAATTTCAGAGAGGAAGCGACCAAAGAAGACATCAGGATGGCGTATGAACTGGCTTATGAACTCGGCTGTAAAGGAGTTACAGTCTATCGAGACGGAAGCCGGGAAAATCAGGTTCTGAATATCGGGAAAGAAATAAAAAAAGAGAAAAATATTAACGGAGCCAGAATTGCCCCGCGGGAAAGACCGGACATAACAACCGGAATTACCCAGAAAATTGAAACAGGATGCGGACATCTCTACATCACCATAAATTCCGATGAAAAAGGTCCCTGTGAAGTTTTCACGCAAATGGGAAAAGTCGGTGGTTGTGCCTCTGCCCAATTGGAAGCAATCGCTCGTTTAACTTCATTGTGTCTGCGATCCAATGTAAAATTAGAATCTATTATCCGGCAATTACGGGGAATCCGCTGTCCGTCTCCAATGTGGCACAAAGGAAAGATTATAACTTCCTGCTCGGACGGTGTTTCTCAAGCCTTGGAAAATTTTGTTTTATTAAAAGATAAACCTTCTCAAAACAATGCTGTAATAAATAATGCGAACAATCTGGAGGAATCTGTAAAATCATTAAAAAAATTAAGTGAAATCTGTCCCGATTGCGGAAGTTCGATCGAACACAGCGAAGGTTGTCTTATATGCAATACTTGCGGGTGGTCGAAATGTTAATATAAAATATTGAGATATTACCGTTCCCAATCCACTGAGTGGGAATGAAAAATCCTTTTCCGAAGGGGAGAAATATT
>DRTC01000326.1 GCA_011372345.1 Candidatus Cloacimonadota bacterium | reverse complement strand
TCATACAGATCTGCATAAAAATCATCATTCCTACTATTTTCTGGAATCTGGAGAGAGTATTTTATGGCTTCCTCGAATTTTCCTTTTTCTTGAAAAATTCCAATTAGATATTTAACTGCTTCTTCAAATTCATTAAAATCTCCTCTATTATTTACCAGAAATACAAGCTTTGAAATCGCTTGTTCTTTTTCTCCTATTTCATTCAAGGAAACTGCATAATGATAGTAAATTTCAGGTTTGCGGATAGTGATTTCCGATTGGGCAATTTCATAATTTTCCCGAGCATACAAATGATTTTTTTTCAGATAGTAATGTTCTGCCAGTTCGAGTTTATTACGATAAAAATCGTATTCGCTAATGGTCTTATCCAAAGTTAAAATTTCGATATACTTAAACATTTTTTCTTTATTTTCCTGTTTGGAACAAAACTTTATAATTTCGAGAATGAATTTGTTATTCATTTTTGAATCAGGAAAATCTATAATAAATTTTTCCATTCTGCTGATTATATCTGCTGAAACTTTTTTATTCAGAAGTAATTCTTTTTCTAGATTCAGTTCGTTGATCCACTGTTTATGTGTTTGTGGATTTAATGTAGTAATCAGATCATCAACTTTTTTCAGATGTTTTTCAAACTCTAAACTCTTCTCTTCGGTTTTTGCTTTTTCCGCTCTTTTTAAATAAATATTTGCTTTAAAATAGATGTATTCAGGACTTCCCTTGTCTGCAATGAGTTTCTCTGCTGTTTCAAGTTCATTTAGATCATCGGAGAGGATACTGATAATTTCATTCTGCAGGTTTTCCTTATTATCACTCTCCAAAAAAGTATAGATTGAATTCAACAATTTATTGAAAGCAGATTCATAATTTTTTCTTCTGAATTTAATAAGATATTCTTTTTTTGATACAATATCCCGTTTAAATTTTTCATTATCAATTTTTTCCAAATCGATTTGAGCGAATTCATTAATTGCATCTCCAATTTTATTCATTTTTTCATAACAAAGTGCGGTTTGATAAATCGCTTTAATCTGATATTCTGATTTGGAAAATTGCATAATTATTTGCTGATAAAATTTTATGGCAGTTCGATAATCCTTAAATTTCTCAAAATAAATATTTCCAATATCAAAAAGAAGACGATCCTTTTTTGCATATTCAGAATTTAAAAGTTCTTTATAGGAAATTACTGCAGAATTGAATTTATCGGTTTCTTCTAAAATTTGAGCCAGCTGTAATTTGCTTTCATAAATGATCGAATCATTTCTGGAAATGTCTAAAATCTCGTTTATTTTATCATTTGCTTTTTGATAATTTCTCAAATAATATTCTGCTCTGGCAAGATTCAATTCATAATTCTCTTTGTAATCGCTCTCTTTAAAAACTTTCCTGAAATCTTTTTCGTCAGTAAGTATTTCCTCATAATTCTTAAGTTTCAGCTGGCATTCGGTTTTGAGAATTATATAAAAATCCAGTTGCGAAGAATTATCAAATTTCTGCATCAATTCATTCACATTTTTATATGCCTGCTCATACTCTTCAAGATCGAAGTAATAATCGATAAGTTTCAGGCGAAGTTCTTCTTCATATTGACGGGGAACATTCTCGCCCAACTTTGAAGCAAGTTCAGCTGCTGCTTTTGCTGTTCCTTCTTTTTCTACCAATAATTCGATTTCTAACTGCAAGGCTTTCCAGCGAGCATGCGAATCCGGATATTCAGTAATTATTCTAGATAAAGCGTTTTCACCTTCAATCTGTTCATTTTGAGCAAAATATGCTTTTGCCATCCACAGTAAAATTTCGGGAATCTGACTGCTTTTCTCGTAATCTTTGATCAGTTTCTGTCCTTTAGTAATGACAGTTTCAAAATCTTTTTGCTCAAAATAACTTTGGATAAAAAAAGGTAAAGCCTGTTCCGTAAAGGAAGATAGCGGATATTTATTAATTAAAATCTCGGCGTTTTCGATGGATACATCAAACTTGTTTTGTTTGAATTGAGTCAGAGCCAGTTTAAAAAGAATTCTATCTTTGAAGGAGTTGTTGGGATAACCATCAAGCAAACTTGAATATTTTTCTTCTGCTTGTTTGAATTTCTCTCCTTCAAAAAAACATTCGCCAATATAAAAAAGCGATCGTTGAGCATCTTCTGAAGTTGGAAAAGAAGTAATAGTTTTCTCGAATTCGAGAATTGCTTCTTCATAAAGTCCGTCTTCGAAAAGTTCTTTTCCAAAACGAAAATCACCTGTTAGATTTATCATCAACATTAATAAAATCAACGATAATATAAATTTCATTAATTCCTCCAAAATAATTTCCAAAGTTTGAGAAAAGGTATTTGTGTCAATTTTGATTTGTTTTTGATTTTGCATAAAAGTTTTACATAAAAATATTCTTGACGATAAATGAGAAAAAAAAAATGAATCCTC
>DRTC01000325.1 GCA_011372345.1 Candidatus Cloacimonadota bacterium | reverse complement strand
GCACAAAGCCTTTAAAGAAACAACTCCCGTTTTTGGTGTAATTAACATCATAAACCTGATCATTCAATTCCCGATGATAATTAAGAGTCTCTTCCGTATTAAAGATCCTGATCTCACCAATCCCGGAAATTTCATTTTCCAACTCATAATTTCCTGAAATATGAACAGTCTGTCTCGCTTGCAGACTGTCTGCAACAGGTTCATCGATGGTGATCAAACCCGAAATATCAGGAGTTAGGATCGGTAGAAGAGGATCTCCCAGAACATGATATAATCTACTATTAGAATAGCCGGCACCGGAATGAAGTTTGGCATCCCATAAAGCATCACCAAGGTTCTGTCTCTCATTTAAAGAATTATTCAGAAAATCTCTTATTAAGGTCGTATTAGCGCTTCCTCCGCAGCCTCTGGTCGCAGCGATCGAACTTATAGAACCTCCATAATCATGAAATAATAATTTTTCAGCCAGACAATCAAATGCCGGATCATCAAATTGCCCGACATTGCAGGAAGCAGCAATGAATAAAGGCAGATGCTCTTCGTTCTCCAGAAACCTGAGATGGAGAGAACCTCTGAAATAACCTTCATCTCCAAGAATGTCTTCTGCTCCATGCCCGATATAATACCAGATCAATCTTCCTTCGTTAATTCTTTCTATCATATCTTCGCGAACTTCGGGTTTCTGCAGGAATTCATCCATACCGTATTCAATAGCCATCAATTTATCAACATAAACTCCATTACTCAGGATTTCACCAGTATATTGAGCTTGATAAGTATGATTCAAACCCGTGCTTCCTCCGGTTCCTTCCAGATGTCCGCTTTTATTTTCGTCATCAGCAACGATCAAAACTTTATTTCGCCACCAGCCTAATTTCGGAGTTTCAATATAATCTCTGATTCTCTCGATCATCAAATCCATTTGAGAAGTATTCTGTGCCGGAATTCTACCGATGGGAAGATCAGGATATGTTCCGCCAAAATTTACAAAATAATCATCGTAAGCATCACCGGAACTATTTTGATAAGCGATTATTTTATTTTTTTCGATATCGATATCCCAATTCGTTGTTCCAGAACCCATCAAAATAACAGTTTCCAGTTCGGGATGATCATTAAAGTATATTTCAATAAAATCCCGAAGTCCTTCCGGAGATTCTCCATAAAGATTGAAAATCGTTTGCTGATCAACATTCTCGCTGATTAATCCATAGTTATCGAGATGGATTTGATCTAAATCTTCTGTTTGGGATAAAAAAGCATTTGGATAGATCATCAGGTAATTGACCTGTCGGTTGCGATCATCTGTTTCTTGATGATGATAGCGATTGAAATCAGAAACTCTCAATACATTATCATAGTTCTGAAAATCCATATTCCGGGCAGGTTTATTATTATATTCTCCCCCGAATGTTAACCAGAATACAGTTTTTCCGGAATATCGATTTATAACATCATCTTCCGATTTTTCGTTATAGAAATAAACATAATCTTCTTCATCAAATTTCCCATCATTACCGTCATTAATAAACAAAGGAACTTCCTGAACAATAAATTCAGTTCTGTCTTTTTCTCCCGGAATTGTTTTTCTAATTCCTCTGAAAATCCTGACGGAGTCAGGATCCACAAAATCCGGGAGTTGAGATAATTCCTCATAAAACAATCCAAATAGTCCATCTTCATTTACTTCGATACGATACCAGAAATCAGAATCGGAAAAAGG
>DRTC01000324.1 GCA_011372345.1 Candidatus Cloacimonadota bacterium | reverse complement strand
CCGGTTGCGAGAATAATATGATCTGCTGAATATTCGGATTTATCTGTTTTAATGAGATATTCATTATCTCTTTTTTCAATTTGTAAAATATTTTCATTATAAATCGGAATATTTCTTTTTTTGAAAATGAATTCAATCCCGGATACAAGTTTATCAACAATTTCATTCTTTCTATTAAAAACACTCAAATAATTTATTTTTGGATTTTTAACCTCTATCCCGAAATTATCAGCTTCGTTTATCTCTGCAAAAAGTTCCGCAACTTTCACCATCGATTTCGTCGGAATACAACCATGATTCAGACAAACTCCACCCAATCTTTCCTTCTCAAAAACAGCTACATCGATTTTAAATTGATCCAATCTGATCGCAGAAACATATCCGCCGGGACCGCCGCCAACAACAATCACAGCATATTTTTTCATTCACTTCTCCTGAGGTGACTATTCAGAATTCCCATAGATTTTCGATATTTCGCAACCACTCTGCGTGATACATTAATTCCCTGTTTTGTCAGATTATCAACAATATCCTGATCACTTAAAGGATTACTGGAATCTTCATTATCGATCATCTTCTTGACGATCGTTTCAACATTCTGCCTGGAAATGGAATTATAGTTATTATCCTTGCCGGCTGTGCTGCTGAAAAAATCTTTTAAACACATGATGCCAAAAGGAGTATCTGCATATTTGTTTTTGACGACTCGGGAAATTGTCGATTCATTGACCTGCAATTCCTCGGCAATTACGGAATATGTCAAAGGTCTCAGAACTCCGCTGTCCTGATAGAAAAAATCGACTTGATTTCGAATTATTGCCCGAACAACTCTTTCCAATGTCCTGCTTCTTAAATAAACAGATTTTATCAAAAATTTTGCTGAATTTATTTTGTTTCGGACATAATCCACTGCTTGTCTATCTTTCCCGACTTTTCGGAGAATATCCTGGTAATGTCTGCTCATCCTGATGCGGGGAAGCGTAAAATCGTTGCTGATGATCTCATACTCATTTCCGATCTTTTTGATGATCACATCCGGCACAATATAATCTGACTGACCGCTCTGGATGCGCAAACCCGGTTTTGGATCAAGATGGGAAATCTGGTTCTTCCAATTGATCACGGTATTTAGGGTAACTCCATATTTGGAAGCAATCTTTTTATATCTTTTATGGATCAGATCACAGAAATCGTATTCGATTAGATCAAATAATTGCGGGCTATGGATTTTGTTATCCAGTTGAGCTTTCAGACATTCCTGAATATTACGAGCAGTGATCCCTTTCGGATGAAAATTCAGGATCAAATTATGAATTTCATCTGCTCGCTGTTCGGAAATTTCGTATTCTTCTGCCATTAAATATAAACTGAAATCTTCCGGCAGAAAACCATGAATATTAACACTGTCTATCAGCTCGAAACCAAAATCATACTCATTTTCTGTTAGCTTGAGTTTGTCTAACTGATCAAAAAAATCTCTTTTTTTATTATCCTGTGCTCTTAATATCTGTTCAAAAGTTACCTTTTCTTCATTAGATATCTTGTAACTTCGGTCTGTATAAAGTTCATTCCAGGAATCCAGGATCTCGCTTAATTCCTGACTTTCTTTCAGAGTTTTTTCAAGCTCAGTATCTGCAGTTTCTAAATCCTCGGAAGCTTCTTCCTTTTTACTGGTTTCTTCTTTTTCGGAAGAATTTTCTTCGGATTCATCATCTTCCCGTAATTCCTGGATTTCCAGCATGGGATTTGTTACTAATTCCTGTTTCAGATGTGTTTCCAACTGCATTAAAGGCATTGCCAGCATTTCCAGAGATTGGAGCATTTTTGGTTTTAACAAAAGATTTTGTGTTAATTTAAATGATAAAGATTGTTTTAATTTATTCATAATTCATTCCCGAACGGATTTGTGAATCTTTCACCTAAATACACTTCCCGGGCTTTTTCATCATTTACTAACTCCCGTGATGTTCCTGAAAACAGGATTTCACCGTTATAAATAATATAAGCCCTTTCCGTTATTTTCAAAGTTTCTAAAACATTGTGATCCGTAACCAGTATTCCTATATTTTTTTCTCTTAATTTTCGGATTATATCCTGAATGTCCGCAACTGCCAAAGGATCAACTCCGGCAAAAGGCTCATCCATCAGCATAAAAGAAGGATTGGTTACCAGAGACCTGGTTATTTCCAATTTTCTTCGTTCTCCGCCTGAAAGAGTATATGCTTTCTGCTTTGCCAAATCGGTAAGATTCAGTTCCGATAAATATTCTTCCAGTTTCTGTTTTCTCTCTTTTTTTGAAATTTTTATCGTTTCCAAGATTGCCATAATATTCTTCTCAACAGTTAATTTATGGAAGATAGAAGGTTCCTGAGCAAGATAACCGATTCCCAGTTGAGCTCGTTTATACATCGGGAGTTTAACGATATCTTTTTCATTAAAAAAAACCTTTCCCTGATTAGCCTTGATCAAACCCAGGATCATATAAAATGTCGTGGATTTACCGGCTCCGTTTGGTCCCAAAATCCCGACAACTTCACCTTGCTGAACGGTAATACTGACATTATTTACAACCCGTCTCTTACCGTAGATCTTTACTAAATTCTTCGTTTCTATTCTATTCATATTTTCGGTTTATCTTTTGAATTGGAATTTTATCTGTCAATGAAATTGTTGTATAAAATGATTTTTTATAAGAGAGGTTGGAATAGATTTTGCTGTAACTTATTTTATGAATTGAAATTAGGCTTTTCTGATTTTATTAAATAAAATTAGAGTTAATCCAAAAAGCAGCTTTAAGAAAAATAGTATCCACTAATTAGACTAATTTTAAATTTCGCCAAACTAATAGGTTTTTCAGATAAAACAAGCAGAACTCTGTAATTTGTTATATTATCTTAAGTTTCGCAGTTCGATATTCACCATTATAAAACGAATTAGAATTTCAAATTTATCAAACAAGCAGATGTTAATTTATTAATTATGAGGGAGTTAACCATAAATTTCCATTTTTTGTCATTTAGAAGAATCATTAATCCCTCTCAATCTCCCCTTATGAAGGGGAGTTCAAAGGATTCCGCAGAGATTCTTTAGGAAATTCCAAACAAT
>DRTC01000323.1 GCA_011372345.1 Candidatus Cloacimonadota bacterium | reverse complement strand
GAGCAGCCATTGAGATACATTTTGATAAATTCCGACAGCGAGAATGAAAAAGTATTCTCCACATTAAGTTGGGCTGGCTATTTAGAAAACTGGGATGGTCCGAAAGATGGAGAAAAACCATCTGCTTATATTGTGGTTCTATCCGAACATTCCGGCAAATATGTGATGAGTGATGCTGGAATTGCCTGTCAGTCAATTCTTTTGGGAGCAGCTGAAAAAGGACTGGGCGGATGTATGTTTGGTTCCGTTCAGCGATACAATTTGAGAGAATTGATAAGTATTCCTGAAAAATATGAAATTCTGCTGGTTATTGCCCTGGGGAAACCGAAGGAGAAGGTTGTTCTGGAAGATTCAGAAAATGGAAATATCCGTTATTATCGTGATGAAAAGCAGGTTCATCATGTTCCGAAAAGAAAATTGGAGGATGTGATAATAAACTTGCCAAATTTTTGAAATTTGGCAAGTTTTCAAGCAAGATTCGACTTGCAACGACCGCAGGGAGTATCCTTATTTATCGAAAAAATTTGCGACCAGAGATAATAATTCTCATTATGATATCGCTAAACTTTCCGAATCTTATTTTAAAAGAATATCTTTGGGGGAAGCTTCGGAAAGTGTTGGCTGGAAGAGATTATCTTAAACTTGCCAAATTTTTGAAATTTAGCAGGTTTTGAAATAAAAACAAGGAGAAAAAAAATGCAAAAACTATTTTTAATTCTAATTTTTATCGTTTCTATTTCAACGATATTATCCGCTCAAATCGTAAACGGTGACACACTCACCGTCGATGGCAAGAAAATCCTCAAAGTCTGGGGAACGCACCAGGAAAGAGGATATGCTTATGGATATCTGATGGGAAGCGAGATCAAGGAAATCGCGGAAGACTATATCATCGGTTATGTTTTCGGGAACAATTCGTTTTTATATGAGAATTTCCGGTCATATATTTTGGAACATTTTGAGATCGAAGAAAAATATCATACGGAAACGGAAGCAATGGTTTCAGGAATCGTAGAATCGGGAGTCGATATTTACAGTTCAGTTTTAGGTCGAGAGCTTGATGCTTTCGATATTTTATGTGCAAATTGCATCGTTGATATGTCCGGGATGAATATGTATGCACCGAATATCTCTTTTGGCTGTTCCAGTCTTTCCAGTTGGGGAGAAAGCACACTCGTAGATCCGAACTTGTTCGGATCACTTGTTATAACAAGAAATATGGATTGGACTCCTAACGAAACTTTACTGTATAATCATCTTCTGCTCGTAAATTTTCCTTCTGAAGAGGATGAAGTTCCCTGGCTTTCCTTCACTTTTCCGGGAATGATCGGAGCACTTTCTGCGATCAATCAAAATGGCATTGCTGCTTTTATGAATATGGGAAATATGGACACTGCAAATTACGAAGAAAACCTGCATCCGATCTTTCTATCGATCCGTAATGGGATCGAGATGAACGATTATGATAATAATTCCATAAACGACCAATTTGATGTTTACCAGGCTGTCGAAGATGCTCTCCATTTGAGCGGTTCGATCATTCATTGTGTAAATGAGGAATCCGGGATTGTGGTCGAATGCAACAATATTATGGGAACAGTTTATCGAGACGAAGATGATAACACCATAATCCCTCTGAATAATCTGGCAGCAACCAATCATTTCCGTGAACTTTATTCACCTGTTTATTGCTATAGATATGTAAATATTTCCGATTCTTTAAATGCGAATCCTAATATTTCTGTG
>DRTC01000322.1 GCA_011372345.1 Candidatus Cloacimonadota bacterium | reverse complement strand
TGTAAAAATAAGGCAACGAACAAAATCCGAGCAAATTGTTCGTTTTGTTAGTTTTGTTCGTTGCTAAAAAAAAAGAAAAAAACAGGAGGAAATAATGGATGTAGTAGCAAAAGTAAAGGAAATTATCGTAGAAGAACTCGGTGTAGATGAAAATGAAGTTACAATGGAAGCAAGTTTCATCGAAGATCTTGGTGCGGATTCTCTGGATACGGTCGAACTTATCATGAAATTCGAAGAAGAATTTGATATTGATATCGCAGACGAAGAAGCAGAAAAACTGAAAACAGTAGGAAAAGCAATCGAATACCTGCAGGCAAAACTCGGATAAACGAAGATTTCAAATGGTGGAGTTTTTTTCTTGAACTCCACCTTTTGAAATTATTAATTTTAATTAGAGCCCATCCGTAAAGATAAAATATTTTCAGCTTGTGAGCGAAACGACAAGTTGAAAAAATGATCATTTGCGGTTTCAAGTCATCATCTTGTTCAAAGACGATGTCGCAAGCTCCTTACAACTCGAATCATCTTGATTCATCGATATTTCCCCTCTTTGTTAAAGCGGGATTAGGGGAGTTTGAAATAGAAAATAATATCAAAAGAGGTATATTATGAAAAAAAGAGTTGTTATCACCGGTATAGGTACGATCAATCCTGTCGGTCATAATATCGCTGAAACCTGGGAAAACCTGATTGCAGGAAATTCGGGGATCGACCGGATCTCAAAATTTGAGATTACAGATGATTATGGATCACAGATATCAGGAGAGATTAAAAATTTCAATCCCCAAGATTTTTTTGATCGTAAAAGAATAAAAAAACTCGATCCCTGTACTCAATTAGCATTGATCGCAGCTAAAGAAGCTTTTGAAGATTCCGGTTTGAACAATTTTGAATATAATCCGGAAAGAGCCGGAGTGATAATGGGTTCTGGAATTGGAGGAATGTTAACTTTTGAAAATGAAGCAAAAAAATTCTTTGAGAAGGGACCAAAAAGAGTCAGTCCGTTCTTTGTTCCAAAAATGATCGTGAATATTGCGACAGCGGAAGTTGCTATCGAATATAATTGTAAAGCAGCTAATTTTACGGTTGTTTCTGCTTGTGCATCGGCTAATCATGCTCTGGGAACTGCTTTCCGAACAATCCAATACGGAGATGCAGATATTATTTTTTCAGGTGGATCAGAAGCTGCGGTTACTCCATTGACAGTTGCCGGCTTTAGTTCGATGAAAGCTCTCAGTACAAGAAATGATGATCCCAAAAGAGCCTGTCGTCCTTTTGATAAAGAAAGAGACGGATTTGTTATGGCTGAAGGTGCCGGTATTCTGATCCTGGAAGAATTGGAACATGCTTTAAAACGAAACGCCAAAATTTATGCAGAAGTAATTGGATTTGGTGCATCCTGTGATGCTTTCCATATAACTGCTCCTGCAGAAAAAGGTGAAGGTGGAGCAAGGGCTGCAATCACAGCTCTGAAAGATGCCAACATCAAACCAGAAGAAGTCGATTATATCAACGCTCATGGAACTTCTACTCCGTTAAACGACAAGAATGAAACTGCGATGTATAGAACTGTTTTTGGTGATTATGCTTACAAATTGAAGATCAATTCCACCAAATCAATGGTTGGGCATTTACTCGGAGCAGCAGCTGGCGTGGAAGCTATAGTTTGCTGTAAAACCATTGAAACCGGTAAGATCCATCCGACTTTGAACCAGGAAGTTCCTGATCCTGAATGTGATCTAAATTATGTTCCCAATAAAGGAATCGAACAAGATGTTAATATTGCATTGAGTAATTCTCTTGGTTTTGGTGGACATAATGGTGTTATAATTTTCAGAAAATATGATAAATAGGGCGATAATTTCGCCCTTTTCTCTTTTCCATTGAAAAAAATAATTAAAAGTTTACTCTCTCAATTTTCTTATAAAAATCCAAAAAAATCTTTTCACGAAGAACTCCAAAAAAAAATAGATTACAAATTCAACTCGTCTGATCTATTAAAAGCTGCTCTCACCCATACTTCCATAAATTCATCTAATTCAAAAAGTTCACCCTTCGAACGTATGGAATTTTTAGGTGATTCAATACTTGGTTTGATCGTCGCGGAAGAACTTTTTCTCAAATATCCGGATTCTCCTGAAGGAAATCTTTCCAAAATAAAATCGAAGATAGTTTCTCAAAAATTCCTGACAATCAAGGCTAAAGAGATAAATCTGGGAGATTATCTTCTTTTGAGTTCCGAAGCAATCCAGGATGGTGGGAAAAAATTACCCTCAATCCTGTCAGACGCAATGGAATCTCTTATCTGTGCAATATACCTTGATGGAAATATTGGATTTGCCCGGAAATTCATCAAAGACTTTATCCTGCTTAATTTTGAAAAATTCATTAAAAGTGATGAAATGACCAACTACAAAAGTATTTTACAGGAATATACTCAATCTAGATTTCAGAATATTCCAAAATACAAAATTGTCAGTGAAAAAGGTCCCGATCATAACAAAATATTTACGATCAAGGTTTTTATCAATGATGAATTATTTGGCGAAGGTAAAGGTGCGAATAAAAAAGAAGCCCAACAAAACGCAGCAAAAGTAGCCTGCTTAAAATTAAAAATATAATTCCCACATCGTTCCCAAACCCCGATTGGGAATGCAATAATCTCGACTTGAAACCGGATTTTGAATGATTAGAATTCCTAATCAGGGATTGGGAATTATACAAAAAGGTTTTATAGGCAGTTTAAAGTTAGGGGCAATAAATGAAGATTTTCCCCATTTTCATTCCTCATCTCGGTTGTCCTTTTGCTTGTGTTTATTGTAACCAGCACTCGATCACAAAATCAAAAATCCCCGAACCTTCAAAAATCAGTTCGGATATTTCTCGATTCTGTAAATTTAATCAGAATATTGAAAAAGAAATCGCATTTTTCGGTGGAACATTTACACATCTTTCCCAAACAGAACAACAGGATTTTTTTGATCTGGTTCAGCCATTATTAGATTATAAAACAAGTATCAGAATCTCGACCAGACCGGATTTTATCAATGAGAACATTCTTTCATTCTGCCGGAAAAACGGAGTAAAAACGATCGAACTTGGAATCCAGAGTTTTTCTGATCAAGTTCTCGAATCTTCACAAAGAAAGTACGATTCAAAAACTGCAATTTCTGCCTGCAAAATGGTGAAAAAAAACAATTTCAATTTGGGAATCCAGTTAATGCCCGGACTTCCAGCCTTTTCTGAAAAATATCTTCTTAAAACAATCTCCGAAACAATTAAAATCCGACCGGAATTCGTCAGGATCTATCCAACTATCGTTCTCAAAAACACGGTTCTCGAAAAATGGTTTCGGGATAAGAAGTACTTTCCTTTAGAAATTGATGAAGCCGTTGATATCGTTGCTGAAATGGTTAATATTTTTGAAAAAGAAAATATCAAGATAATCAAAATAGGTCTTCATTCCGATATCGAACCGGAAAACATCATTGCAGGTCCATATCATCCTTCTTTTGGAGAACTCGTACGAGCAAAAATTTTGTCAGAAAGGATTTTTAATAAATTCGAGCAAGATCGAACTTTAATTATTTCTCCTTCCGACATATCTCTTTTTAAAGGATTTGAACAAAAGATGTTAAATGAATTGAAACAAAAAATCCAAATCAATAAAATTCCGATTAGTATTGACCGTAAATTAGCAAAAAACAAATTTGCGTTTAGAGACATTAAAGCAAAGAAGTGGTGGTAGGTAAATCGGTCAGAATGGACAAGATCGGCATCTTGTTTTATGAAATAACTCGAAACTCTGTTCGTTGTAATTATGATTCTCCGAATCATTAATAATTTGCTCAGAAGATTTGACAATTTGGCAAATTGTTTTACGGCACAATCAGGAT
>DRTC01000321.1 GCA_011372345.1 Candidatus Cloacimonadota bacterium | reverse complement strand
GAATTATTCGGACAATGAAGAATTAACTAAAATTTCAGGTTTGATAAATATTCAAATGGATTTGAGAAAATTTTTATCCATAACAGTTCCATTGGAACACAAAATCGGATCAAACCTGAAAGATAACGATTTTCTGATCCTGCAGAAAGATGGAGAAAAACCTGAAAAAAAGAAGATTCCGCTTTATCTGATTTTAGATAATCTGCGGTCATCTTTTAATGTCGGTTCGATCTTTCGCACGGCGGAATGTTTTGGAGTTTCCGAGATATTGTTATGCGGATACACGGCAACACCGGAAAATAAGAAAGTGCGGAAAACAGCAATGGGAACTGATAAAATCGTAAAATGGAAGTATTTTGAACGAACTGAAAAAGCGATTGAATTTCTTAAGAATCGTAATATAAAAATTTATGCTTTAGAAACAACTTCCAACGCAAAACCGATCAATGAAATTGAAATTCCAAAATCCATTGCCTTGATATTTGGTAATGAAGCATTAGGAATTTCTAAAGAGATATTAAGGTTAACCGATAAAATTGTACAAATTCCTCTTTCCGGTTGGAAGAATTCTTTGAATGTCGGTGTAACTGCTGGAATTTGCTGTTATGAAGTTAGCAGGCAATGGGGGAAATAATTAACCGCAAAGACGCGAAGAGCGCAAAGTAAACCTAAATTAACGGAAAAAAATTTCGTGAAAATTCGTGTCAATTCGCCTGCCTTGTCGAAGTATTAACGAAGACTGGTGGTTTCTTTATTTTCCTTCTTTTCCTTTTTCTCAAATTTAAAATATTTATTCCCATCTTTCCTGATCAGATTAAGTCGCAGAAGTGAATTCAAAATAACTTTCGCAAAATATTTATCCGATTGAAAAAGGCAGTCATCAGGAAAACTTTTTTTCATTTCCTGGGTGCTGGTATGATCGACGATCTCCAGAACATCATCAAAGGAAATACCTTTGTCAGTAACCTTCTGTAAGACTTTTCTTTCTATTGGTCGCATTTTTTATCCTAAATTTTTGGACAAAAAATTAATGATCTGGATTTTTGTCAAAAATTAATGAGAGGATTCTAAAACCTTCAAGGTTTTGGAAACCTTGAAGGTTTAAGCAAGTAATGAAAAAGATTTTAATCATTACATATTATTTCCCTCCCAGCGGAGGTTCCGGAGTTCAGCGATGGTTAAAATTCGTTAAATATCTTCCAGAATTTGGGTGGGAACCGACTGTGATCACAACTAAAGATGGTGATTATCCATCTATCGATCGATCCCTGCTGGAGGATATTCCAAAAAACATTAAAATAATCAGGACAAAAACACCAACCTTTGGAAATGTTTTTCATAAAATGAATAAGAAGAATTCCGAAATTCCGTATGGGAGCTTGGAATCAAGTTCTGAGGATTCTCTGATAAAAAAAATCTCGATCTGGTTCAGGTTGAATCTTGTTATCCCGGATGCACGCAAAATCTGGAATAAATATGCTTTCAAAGCAGCAAAAGAAGAACTATTATCTCATAAATATGATTTTATCGTTACGACAGGTCCACCTCATTCTACTCATTTAGTCGGTTTAAAACTGAAACATAAATTCAATATAAAATGGATTGCTGATCTTAGAGATCCCTGGACTAAAATGGGATATTTGAAAAATGTCAGAAGATGGAAAATCACTGAAAGATCAGATCAGATATTAGAACAGAAAGTAATAAAAAAATGTGATCTTCTGTTTGTTGCTCATCAGAAAATTCTGGATGATTTCGGCAATGAAGAAAAAATGCATCTGCTGACGAATGGTTTTGATCATGAGGATTTTGAGAATATCCAAAAAGAAAAAGAACAAAATAACTTTTGTATAAATTATTTTGGAACGATCTCTTTAGAAGCAAATCCTATCTCGATCCTTAAAGCTGTTAATGAGCTATTTGATAAAGGAAATAAAAATATCAGATTAAATTTCCGGGGAAAAATCGATCATAAGGTAAAACAAATTTTGCAGAAAGAAGACAGAAACGATCTGGTAAAATTTCATTCATATACATCTCATAAAAAAACTATCAAAAAAATGATAAATTCCTCGTTATTATTACTTATGGTTAATAATGTTCCAAATAACAAAGGAATAATTCCGGGAAAAATCTTTGAATACATCGGCTCCCAAATTCCGATTGTAGCTGTGGGACCGAAGGAAGGAGAAGTTGCAAAAATTCTTGAGGAAACAAACAGTGGAAAAATATTTACTTATCATGAAATTGAAGATATTAAAAAATATATTGAATCCAAATTAGATAAT
>DRTC01000320.1 GCA_011372345.1 Candidatus Cloacimonadota bacterium | reverse complement strand
TTCTGACCGTTACTTCCGGAACTGCTGCTTTAGAGACTGCATTTATCGGAACACCTTTCGTCATAGTTTATAAGACCAGCAGGATCTCCTACGAGATTGGGAAAAGATTCGTAAAGATCAAACGGATCGGACTTCCCAATATCGTTTTGGAAAAAGATATCTTACCGGAATTAGTTCAGGATGATGCTTCAGCGGAAAATATTTTCGGAACAATATCAGAAATAATTAATTCTCCTGAAAAATATCAGAAAATTTCTTCCGAACTCAAACATCTTCACGATATTTTAGGAAAAAAATCTGCTTCCGGAGAAATGGCAGACATTATCGAAGGTTTCTTCAAATGATGGATGTATCACAAACAATCCTGTTTGTGCCGATAAGCAAACAACTAACTGAACAAACAAGGTTGTTTGTTTTACAATAGGTTTTTCAATGATGAAATTTCTCTTTTTTATCGAGAAATATTTAGCAGCAAAATTCGTACTTATTCTGGGATTTACTCTACGAATTAAAGTGTTAAAAAAACCTCCAAAAGAAAAAGTTATTTATTCTTTCTGGCATCGGAATATTATGCCGCTGTTATTCTCCAGGAAATTTGAAAAAGTTGTTGTACTTATCTCATCTTCAAAAGATGGAGAACTGGTTGCCGGACCCTGTCGAGTTCTCGGATTTAAAACAGCAAGAGGTTCATCTACTCGTGATGGTATCAAAGCGATGAAAGAAATGGTCAAACTTTCACAGAAACACAGCATCGCCATCACTCCGGATGGTCCGAAAGGTCCGCGGGAAGAGATCAAAGATGGGCTACTTTATTTGGCATACTTGACAAAACTTCCGATCATTCCGGTTGCTGTTGATATTCAGAAAGAATTGGTATTCAATTCCTGGGACAGATTCAGGTTACCGGTTCCTTTCAGTCGGGTGAATATCAGTTATGGAGAACCGATCCATGTAAATTCTAAAGAAGAAATCGAGAATAAATTAATTGAAGTTCAGAAGGCAATGGAGGAATTGGCTCGAGAAAATTCACTGAAATAAACCGGATTCATCTATCTACATCAATGAATGAATTCTTCGTGTCTTCGTGCCATCGTAGTAAATAAAAAAAAATAAAAAGTGAGGAAAAAATGAAATTATCAAATCGTGCTGTTAATATCCAGGAATCTCCGATCAGGAAATTAATGCCTTATGCAAATGATGCAAAAGCAAAAGGAATCAAGATCTATCATCTGAATATTGGGCAGCCCGATATCGAAACTCCGCAGGAAATGCTCAATGTTTATTTGAATTATGGAGATAAGGTTCTGGCTTACGGACCTTCGCAAGGTTTGGACTGTTATCGGGAAAATCTCGTGAACTACTACAGCAGACACGGAATCAAGATCAGCAAAGAAGATATTATCGTCACCACTGCTGGTTCGGAAGCAATTGTTTTTGCCATGCTCGTAACCTGCAATAAAGGTGACGAGATCATTATTCCCGAACCGTTTTATACGAATTACAACGGATTTGCTTCCATGACCGGGGTGAAGATAGTTCCGCTGACAACTTTTGCTGAAAATGGTTTTGCACTACCTGATAATGAACAGATTTTATCCAGAATAACTCCTAAAACAAAAGCGATAATGCTCTGTAATCCGGGAAATCCAACAGGAACTGTCTATTCAAAAAATGATCTGGAAAGAATTGTTCATATTGCAAAAAGCCATGACTTGTTTGTCATCTCAGATGAAGTGTATCGGGAATTCGTTTATGATGGTTTAAAGCACACGAGCATTCTTGATTTTGAGAAATTCAATGATAAAGCCATTATGGTGGACAGCATTTCCAAGCGATACAGTGCTTGCGGTGCTCGTATCGGTTGTTTGATCTCCCGTAATAAACAGCTGATGACTGCTGCTCTGAAATTTGCACAAGCCCGTTTGTGTCCTCCAACCATCGATCAACTGGCAGCTAATGCTGCCATCGATATTGAAGCCGAATATTTCAAGCAGATCCTGGCAGAATACGACACTCGCAGGAATACAGTTTTTGAAGAACTGCAGAAAATAGATGGAATTGTCTGTGTAAAACCAAAAGGGGCTTTTTATATCATTGCCAAACTTCCCATTAAAGATGCAGACGATTTTGCGCGCTGGATGCTGACCGACTTCTCTATAGATAAGGAAACCGTGATGTTTGCTCCTGCTCAAGGTTTTTATGCAACTCCCAATATCGGCAAAAACGAAGTTCGTATCGCATATGTTTTAAATGAAAAATCTCTTAAAAAAGCAATGAGGATATTTCGGGAAGGATTGGAAGCATATAGAAAAGAGCAGATTGGAGTTTAAGAGACTGCTATCTATATTTTCCGCTTAATGCTTTCCAGGAAATGGAAGATGGGTGTGATGTGAATACTAACTGCTAATGTTTCGTCACTGCCCCGCTCTTTCACTTTCTCTTCTTACTTGGCGAGGAGCTGTTTGTTATGCCTATTATTTCAAAAATCAATCTCATAAAAAATACATTTCAATTAATTCTATTCTATTTTTTTACGGTTACAGCTAAAAATGGTGAGCATTTCAAAGCACCAATCTTTAAATTTGCTTTGGAGTTTATTTAATGTGATTCGTTTCTTTTTTACCACTTTTCACGCGATAGCTTTTTTGCCGTTGTTACCCAACGTAATTAATTCTGTCCGTGTGAGATAGAGCAGGAATACTATTTGGCAAGTATTAGCTATGGATTGCCTGTGCAACCTGACAATGTGTATTACTGCGAAATATTTTACACATTCCTATTTACTTTGTTAAAATCAATTGCAAAACTTTTTCCAAATGAAGGAAAAATAAACAAAATAGTAATCAGTACAGTTCATATAATTATTAACAATTTATTGCTTTTCTCATCCTTGCTTATTACTTTATTAGTAACATTTTTTGGGGAATTGTGGATTTATCTCCAACTTTCAATTTATAGAAATAAATTCCTGAAGAAACAGGTTTGTTGTTTTTATTCTTTCCATCCCATGTCACTTTCCTAATATTCAATTTACAATTTTCAGTATTCAATTCTCTTACTTTCTGTCCTTTGATATTATAAAT
>DRTC01000319.1 GCA_011372345.1 Candidatus Cloacimonadota bacterium | reverse complement strand
CCATTCTTTCATTCATCTGATTCCCCGCCCTAAAGAACGGGACTATTGATTCTTTCGTTTCGTTCATCAAACCTTTGAACCTTTGAACCCTGAACCTTTGAACCTTTTTACCCAGTCAATTTCCTGAATGCACCTACAAGAGCAATTGGAGGTAAATTTTGGAGATCTTCGGTCTCGATCATATTTGGATCAAGAGTTCCGATCCTTTCCCGAAGATTAATAGAACGAAGAGCTTCCATAACTTTAGCAACTTCTATCCCTTTTGGACATCTCGTCGAACATTGCAGACAGGCAGAACAAATCCAGATAGTCTCGGAATTGAGAACATCAGCTGTTGCTCCGAATTGAGCAAGACGCATAATCTGATTAGGCATAATGTCCATATACTCGACAACCGGACATCCGGCTGAACACATTCCACATTGATAGCAGTCGAAAACAGTTTGCCCGGAAAGTTCTTCTATTTTTTGAACAAGTTCATTTTTAATGATATCTCTTGAAATTTGGTAGCTCATAATTTTTCCTTTTGGTTCAGAGGTTCAGGGTTCAAAGGTTACCTTTTTTTCTTTGATCGTATAATGGCGACGCGAGTGCGTCCCGCATGATCATATCCGTCCTGAAACTCCATTTTCATTATATATTCCTGATCCAAAGCTGCGTAAAGTTCGCTCTGGACTTCGGTGCAAGATCGTTTTGCATACCTGAGAAAACGAATGAACTCCGGATTTGTCTCTGCATCGAATCCTTCCGCAATATTATGCATAGATGAACCTGCTGCTGCTTGAATTTGTCCTTTCAAACCGAAGTCATGAGAAAATTTATCCTTCTTTGTGAGAACATAAACCTTACGAGTTAATTCTCGTGCCAACTTCCAAGCGTCAATATCCTCAAATCGTTCGATTCTCATTTCTTCACCATCTATAGTTTAGTTTGTTGCATTTCCAATCAGGGGATTGGGAACGATGCAACCCAGAACCTCTGAACCCAGGACTTCTGAACCTTTGAACCCAGAACCTCTGAACCTTTATTTAAAATAATCAAAACCCTTCTGAAACGCTCTCAAGTTTTGTTTAACAAACCTTTCCGGAACAGAATCCGCAACTGCTTTTTCCATTCCTTCTTTGGAAACCAGTTTGGTCACAGCAGTAAAAAAGCCCAGCATAACCACATTGGCAAAGATCCTGTTTCCTAATTCTTCTGCCAATCTGGTTGAAGGAATAGAAAACATTTTAATTTTACCTCTAATCGGTTTTAATTTTACCAGATCTTCATCTATGAGAAGTAATCCCTGCTCGCTTAATTCCGGTTCAAATACATCATAACCTTCTTGAGACATTGCCACCAGAACATCTGAAACCGTAACATAAGGATAAAGTACTTTCGTGTCGGACAAAACAACCTGGGAACTACACGCTCCACCTCTTGCTTCCGGACCAAATGACTGATTCATCGTGGCGTATTTATTATCAAAAATAGAAGCACCTTTGCCCACAATAATTCCTGACCTGATAATACCCTGTCCACCATAACCGGCAAATCTAATCTCACTCATTTTGTCCTCCGAGAGGGATAAATTTATCACCTAAAATTTTACCAAGTTGAGCATTATAAGAGTCAATAAATGTTGTTTTTTTCTTATCTGTAAATTCCCCCGTGATAATCTTTTCATCCGCAGTAATTTCAACATTGCGGGTATCCTCTTTATTTTTGGTGATGGAATTTTGAAAATAGAAATTCAGCAGTTCAGATTCGATCTTGTTAATATCCTGATAAAAATTTGGACCGGGTGAGAGAACTTCGATCACGGAAAATCCTGGTTTTGGTAAAGCATAAGCGATCGAATTTGTGAGATCGTTGGTATGCAGGGCTGTCCATCTGGCGGTGAATACTGCTCCACAGGAATTTGCCAGGTGAGGAGCATTGAAAGGTTTTTCGAAAGTAGAAAAAGCGGAAAATCCGGTAGTAACGGAAGGAGACGGTGTTCCTGCGATTTCTTTATACACAAAATTATTCACACAAATAACCAGCATTTCCATGTTTCTTCTTCCGGAATGGACAAGATGATTCCCGCCGATAGTCATCAGATCACCGATAAAAGCAACCACTTTTAATTCCGGATTTCCCAGTTTTAAGCCGGTGCCAAAAGCGATTGCCCGACCGCGGGTCGTATGAAAAAAGTCGATTCCTAATTCTTTTATAATTTCGGGATCAAACGGAATATCCGAGACAACTACAATCTTGGAAAGTTCGATTCCCGACTTTTTAATGCCATTTGCAAAAGCAGTTATAATTGGATTCATTTTTTATTTCAAACCTCCGCCAAAAACTTTTTTTTCAAGTCGAGTTTTCCGGATGATAACTTTTCTTATCTTCTTCTTTTCCGTAGCTGCATATTCGATCGCTTCCAGAATATCTTCAGGATCATGAACTCCTGCTCCTCCGTGAGGAACAAGCACCACATTCGCTTCTCCATGACTGCACCGTTCAACATCATAAACGACCTGTCCGTAATTTATTTCAGGAACTACAAATGCTTTGACTTTTGCTGCCAGTTCGGAAATTCTCTGATCAGGAAAGGGCCAGACAGTTACCAGCCGCAGTTTCCCAACTTTTATCCCTTTCTTCCTTGCCAGTTCGATTCCCCTGACAGCAACTCTCGATGTTATTCCGTAAGAAACAACGACCACTTCGGCATCATCTAATTTTTCTTCATGCAATTCAATGATCTTATCTGCATTAAGTCTTATCTTATCGACCAATCTCCTCGCAGTTGAATCACTTTGATTTTTCCCTTTCTGATAGATGATGGGATAACCTCTTTCATCATGACTTGCTCCTGAAACATATAAATTATAACCATCACCTGCTTTCACCATCTTCGGAACAAGATCCTGATCAGGTTTGAAAGGCAAATATTCTTCCTTGGGACCGGTATAAATCCGACGCGGTTCGAGCTCGATCTCTTCTGCCGGAGGAACTACCACTTTTTCCGACATGTGACCGACACATTCGTCAGACATGACCATCACGGGACAACGATACTTTTCTGCCAGATTGAAAGCTTTGATCATAAAATCAAATAATTCCTGCGGGGAATCAGGAGAGATCGCAATAACTTCATAATCTCCGTGTGAACCCCATCTGGACTGCATCATATCTGCCTGACCAGTTTTAGTTGGAACACCCGTCGAAGGACCACCTCGCTGGATATTGAGGATGACAAAAGGTGCTTCCATCATTGCTCCTAAACCAATAGCTTCCATCATCAGCGAGTAGCCGGGACCGGAAGTTATTGTCATTGTTTTGACGCCGGACCAACTTGCACCCATAATGGAAGCAACAGAAGCGAGTTCGTCTTCCATTTGAACAAATACGGCTCCTGATTGAGGAGCGATACGCGCGAATGATTCTGCAGCTTCGGTCGAAGGAGTGATTGGATAACCACCGATAAATCTGCACCCGGCAGCTAATGCTCCATAACCGGCTGCAATATCGCCATCCATATAATAAGTTCCTGTTCTTACATCTCTTGGATTTGCTTTCATTTTTAATCCTTCACTGTTCCGGAAAGCCATTTATTATATGAGTCCATATAAGTAGGTCTTTCTCTATCTACAAATTTTCCCACAATAATTTTTGTTTGAAATCCGATATCAAGATTTTTCGTATCTTCACCGTGTCTGATCTCTGTATTATCATGATAAAATTTCATCATATCGAGTCCGTCACCGAGTCTGTTGATCCTGGAATAATACATCGCACAAGGAGATATAACTTCGATTACGGAAAATCCGGGTTTTTTCAATGCTTCCGCAATGGAATCCGTGAGCCGGCGCACTTGAAGAACAGTCCATCTCGCTACATAAACTGCTCCGGAAGAATCTGCGATATAAGGAATATTGAAGGGAGGTTCAACAGCTCCAAAAGGTGAAGTTGTAGCATAAGCAGCGTGAGGAGTTGTCGGTGCGACCTGCCCTCCGGTCATAGCATAAATAAAATTATTAACGCAGATCACGAGCATATTAACATTCCTGCGAGCAGCGTGAATAAAATGATTACCACCAATAGACATGATATCGCCATCGCCGGAGAAGACGATCACTTTCAGATCCGGATTAGCGACCTGGATGCCGGTGGCAAAAGCGATACCTCGACCATGAGTTGTGTGGAACGAATCCAGTTTGACATAACCTGCAACTCTTCCGGTGCAGCCGATTCCCGAAACAATACAGGTTTTTTGCAGATCTATTTCAGCTTTTTTCAGACCTTCGGCAAAAGCGGTAACAGCAGTTCCAATTCCACAACCAGGACACCAGATATGAGGAATTCTATCCATACGCAGGACATCATCCATAGGATGAACATCCATTGTTGGAACATCTTTGGGAAGAACATTTTTTTCAGCCATTTCTTTAGACTCCATTTATCCTCTCCTCGTTTCATTCCGATACTCGATAATTCCCTTCTTTACCTGCTTTTCTTTCTGACTTTGTTTAATGATCGAGATCAAATTATCTGGATTATCTATTTCCGTTTCTCCGTGTGAGACAAAGACCACATTTGCTTGTCCATAACTGCAGCGTTCGACTTCCAGAACTATCTGACCATAATTTATTTCAGGAACAATCAGTGTTTTTACTTTCTCTGCCAGTTCGGTGATCTTTTTATCCGGAAAGGGCCAAACAGTATCGAGTTTGAGACTTCCGACTTTAATGCCCAATTCTCTTGCCTGCTTCATTGCTTTTTGGGCAGTATTAGAGGATGCTCCATAGGAAATGATCACAATTTCAGCATCATCTGTATTACTTTCCTTAAATTCCGCAATCTCATCTCTATCATTCAAAATTTTCCATAATAGAGGATGAACATTGTATTCCTGGCATTTCTCGGTCATTACCGGATAACCTCTATCATCATGGGTTAGACCGGTTACATG
>DRTC01000318.1 GCA_011372345.1 Candidatus Cloacimonadota bacterium | reverse complement strand
TCTCACAAAGAAATTCTCTTATATAAGATTCGGAAAGTTTTATCGTATATTCTTTATTATCATTATTCTAACCTTCCGAATCCTCTTTCAAAAGAATAATTGAAAGAAAGGCTTCGGAAGGGATAAAATTTCGGGTAAGATTTTCCTTGCCCGATTTTTTTTTATTAGAAAAGAAGTAACCAAACGAGGAAAAATGAAGACAATATTCGGTTACAAAGAAAAGATCATTGAGAGAGAATCCGAGATCAAAAAGCTCTCTCAATACCTTGATCCAATAACAAATAATAAATTCGGCGGTGTCGTTTATATCGAAGGAAAAGCAGGGATCGGTAAGACAAGACTGGTTACTGAACTTCAGCAGAACTACAAAAACAAAGAAGAACTCAACTGGATTTTTCTGTCCTGCGATATTGCCCGTCGGGTAAGTTTTAATCCTTTCACTGCTTTTCTTAATGAGTTTTTTGATCAATCCCCTGAAAATCAAGGAGAAACAAATAAATCCAATTTCGAGGATAAACTTCATTCTCTGTATGGTGAAATCGAAAATGAGAAAATAAAATATGAGATCATCCGAACCAGAAGTTTTCTGGGAGCATTATTGGATCTGCACTGGAAGAATTCTCTATATGAAGAACTCGAACCGAAAAACAGATATGAAAATATTCTCTCTGCTCTGCAGAACTTTTTCTATGCTTTATCTTTGATAAAACCGACAGTTATTGTTCTGGATGATTCAAATTGGATAGATAATGATACGGTGAAATTTCTGAAATTATTGTGTATAAATGCTGAAGATTTTCCTTTTATTTTATTGATTCTCTGTCGTCAAAATGAAGATGCTTCTCCTTTTGCATTGAATTTTGAAAATGATATTCCTCTGCACCGGATGATCATCGAGCCGTTAAGCCGGGAAGAATCCAGAAAATTGATCGACTATTATTTGAATCTCGATCTGGATGAAAAAAAAGAATTACCCGATAAAACTGTGGACCTGATCCATGAAAAAGCCAGGGGTAATACACTTATCTTAAAACAGGTAGTGGATTTTATCAAAAGCCGTGAGATCATCGATAATGATCTGATCATTGTTGATCGATTCGAGATCCCGGACAACATCGACGAACTGATAAATGCTAAATTTGAGAGCATGCACCCGGACTTGAAAGAAGTTACAAAAATGGCTTCTGTTCTGGGAAAGAATTTTACTATTAAAGTTCTGGGAGAAATGCTGAAAAACAGGAATATCGATAAATATATTCACGAAGGAAAGAGAAAAAACATCTGGCATTCATTGAGCAAGGTTAACCAGTCTTTTGAAAATGAAAGCGTTTACAAAGCGATCTATAATAAAGTATTAACTAACGAAAGTACTAAATATCACAAGCTGGCGGCTAAGTCCATTGAAAAAGTCTATGAAGGCAATTTACAATCACATTATTCAGAACTTGCTTATAATTTTGAAATGGCAGATGTTGAGAGTAAAGCCGTATTTTATTTAGGAAAAGCAGCTGAAAAAGCCAGAGAAATGTATGAGAATCAAGCAGCTCTTGATTACTATACAAAACTTCATCATATTTTGGAAAATTCTGCTGCGAAAAATGAAAACATTCTTTTAGATATCTTGCTTCAGAAAATCGATCTCTTTATTTTGCTTGGAAATACCAGAGAAGCTGAAACAAAATTGTCAGGTATCGATCTTACACGAATTGATCAGAAAGAAATAATAGATAAATTCTATTATCTTCAAGCAAAATTATATGCAACAATTCAAAATTACCTGGAATTGGAGAAATATGTGATCTCCAGTCTGGGGAAAGTGAAAACTAAAGTTTATAAATTTCATCTGGAGATATTTTATATCCATGCTCTCTGGTTCTTGAATAAATACAGAGAACTGGAAGATAGAGCGAAATTCCTTTTTGAAGTATTCAGAAAAGAAAATGAAAAATTATTTGAAGCAAAACTGGCAAACAGTATGGCGAATTATTATTTAAGAAAATCTCAATACGAGAATGCTATGAAGTTTTTCCGGAGACATTATAAAATAGTAGCTGAACAAAAAGATAAAATATTAATTCAAATCGCTCTTCGACAAATCGGAGTAGTATATTTTCGTCAAGGACACAGACAAAAAGCAAGAAAGTTCTATGAGGAATCTCTAAAACTCGCTGAAAATATCGGTAACAAAAATGAATGCAGTAAACTTAATTCAGACATTGCTTCGGTGTTAGCAACAGACGGAGAAGTAAAAGAAGCAATATTCTTTTATAAGAAAGGTCTGGAATTAGCAAGAAGTGTAGCTAATAAAGTGCAGGAAGGTTTGATCTTATATAATATCGGAGAATCATATTTCAGATTAGAAGATCACCAGACTTCAATGGAATACCTCGAAGCATCCAAAAAAATATGCCGGCAAATATCGGATAATGTAGGGATAACATACGCCAATGACCTTCATGGAGATATTCTTATGTCTCTAAAAAGATTTGAAGAAGCAAAAACTATTTATCAGGAAAATCTGATTTTGCAGCAGGAAACAGATGATAAAGAAGGTATTGCTCATACTCTGGGTAATTTAGGTCTTGTTGCTGAAAAGGAAAAAGATTTAACCGGAGCTGAAAAATTGTATAAAAAGCAGCAGCAGACACTTGCGGTGATCGGTGATAAAGAAGGAGAAGGAAAAGCTCTTTTTAACTGGGGAATGATGGAAAAAGACAGGAATAATTTAGAACGGGCAAAAGAAAAACTGGAAAAAGCTTTAAAACTGTTCACTGAATGTTCGTATAAAAGCGGGGAAAAACTGGCTAAACTGCAGCTTGAGATGATTGATGAGGAATCTCCAGCTCGAGAAAATAATTGACCTGAAAAGCAGGAAGCAAAATTTGTTTTACCGGAGGTTGATCTAAGATGGATAAAAAAATCAGAATATTGATCGCAAAACCAGGACTCGACGGTCATGATCGAGGTGCAAAATATGTAGCCAAGGCTCTTCGGGATGCAGGAATGGAAGTAATTTATACCGGGATCAGGCAAACTCCGGAACAGATTGTAACTGCTGCTATCCAGGAAGATGTCGATGCTGTTGGACTCAGTTTACTATCGGGAGCTCATAATTTCCTTTTCCCAAAAGTTGCTGAACTTCTCAAAGGAAAAGGAGCAGACGATATTCTGCTTTTTGGCGGAGGAGTGATTCCGGACGAAGATATTGAGTTTTTAAGAGCTGAAGGTTTCAAAGGTATCTTTACACCCGGAGCAACCTCAAAAGAGATCATCGATTTTATAAACCAGAATATCCAGAAATAAATGTCCGAAAATAAGGTTTTTACAAATCCGGATGGAAACATCATCCTGGAAATTGCTGATAATGGATTTTCCGCTTATCTGACCATTAAAGAAACACAAAACCTGTTCGATGAAAAGGAAATTTCAAATTTGCTTCAACAAGCAGGGATCAAGTTTGGTTTTGAAAACGCCAGCAACTATTTAAAACAGAAACAGATCAAAAAAGAATTTAACCAGCCCTTCCTCATTGCCCTGGGAGAAAAACACGAACCTGAAATTGAAGTTTCGTATCTGATCGAGAAGAATGAAACCATAGATCCTCAACATATAGAAAATACATCAGAAATAAAAGAATTAAAAAAAATAATCAAAAACCAGCCTCTTTTGACATTAAAAGTTCAGGAAAATCCAAAATCGAGTTTTGATGTTTTTGGTAACGAAATAAGTTCTGAAG
>DRTC01000317.1 GCA_011372345.1 Candidatus Cloacimonadota bacterium | reverse complement strand
TTCAAGATCAGTTAAACCTGTTTTCTGGGTATGTCTGATAAAACTCAACTCATAGTAAAATATATAGATAACAACTTTCCTCAAATATCTTGAATCTTTTTCAGAACCCTTCATAATTCTTTCATAACATTTTTTACACAACCTTTTTTTAATTCATCGTGTCGTAATTTATTCCACTAACATTTGTATGCCCCGCTCATCAAATGGTATACATAACTAACATATAGTTATCATAAAAAGTTTCATGATAAATCAAATACTACATTTATTACAAACCGGATAAAATTATCTTTAAACAACTCACTTCAAAATAATAACTTTCCCGATCTTCTCGGTTATCTTTCCATCAGAGAGCTGTTTAGCTTTGATCTTATAAAAATAGGTATTATTGGCAATATGATCACCTTCTGCATCTCTTGTATCCCAGGGAATCTGGTTATATCCGGCTCCGCAATTATTTTTTTTCAAAGTACGAATTTTCCTGCTGGTTATTGTATAAATTGTAATTTCAATATCAGCATCTTCAGTAATGATGAAAGTAAAAAATCCCTTATCTTTCATCGGATTCGGATAAGGCAGCATTTGTTCGATCGCAACTTTCCCTGATTTTTTTGCAATAAACTCGGTTGCTGCTACTGTCGGGACATTAAAACTATCAAAAACGATAAGCTGCAGGGAATGTCTGCCTTCGGAGATTTCATCTATTTCATAGAGCAATTCACCTTGTGTATAGGAATTCAGGTCGTAAATAAAATGATCCGTAACATCGAGAGGATCGTTGCTTTCATCGAGAAGCAATAAAATTTTATGACCTGCACTTCCGGAAATATTGATGCCGTTGCTATCGGAAATAGCAGCGATCAAAGTTGGTTCATTAGAAACATAATCTCCGGTAATGAATTTCTTGGAATCGATCCATAACTGCACCGAAGGAGCATCATTATTATCTGCTGGAACTGCAATTTCACTGTATTTGACCGGAATAAAGAAACTGATAAAATCCGATTTATAATTATCTGAAATATAACTTATGAAGCGGCCTTTATCACCATTCTGAACATCATCAGGGATGATAAATCCGGATTGAAATTCATTATTCTCTGTCTGCACAAAGCCTTTAAAGAAACAACTCCCGTTTTTGGTGTAATTAACATCATAAACCTGATCATTCAATTCCCGATGATAATTAAGAGTCTCTTCCGTATTAAATATCCTGATCTCACCAATCCCGGAAATTTCATTTTCCAACTCATAATTTCCTGAAATATGAACAGTCTGTCTCGCTTGCAGACTGTCCGGATCTGCCGGTTGAAGGAAGTCAATCGAACCGGAAATATCAGGAGTTAAAACCGGTAGTAGAGGATCTCCAAGAACATGATACAATCTACTGTTAGAGTAACCGGCACCGCAATGAAGTTTGGCATCCCATAAAGCATCACCAAGGTTCTGTCTCTCATTTAAAGAATTATTCAGAAAATCTCTTATTAAGGTCGTATTAGCGCTTCCTCCGCA
>DRTC01000316.1 GCA_011372345.1 Candidatus Cloacimonadota bacterium | reverse complement strand
AAGAAAATAACAGTTAGTAAAAATATAATTATGAAAATTAATTTTAACCATAAAGGTAAAAATGTGATTTCATCATCTCCACCAAGATGTTTATCAATTGAATGATAATAGATAGAATTGTTATTCTTCTTTAACTCTCTTATTTGGGCATCGATTCTTTCAATAAGATAGGGAGTGAGGTTTGCCTTTTTCGACAAGGCAAAATTCATATAGGCAGGCTGAAGAATAATGGAAGTTTTTTCGATATTGAAATTAATACTGTGAATATTTCCAAAATCTTTATCTACGACTCCTGCATCGATTTGTTTATTGTCTAAAGCCTGGAAAATTTCATCATAGTTTTCCATTTCTATGATTTCGCAATTGATTTTAAATTCTCTTGTAACTTTTTTTAATCCTTCCGGGCCATCCAAATCGAAACTGCCTTTTAATCCGGCTATTTTTTTACCTTCCAAGTCAAGAATTGTTTGAATATCAGATCCGTTTTTCTTATATATTCTTACCCAACTGAGCAGTACTGTTTCTTTTGAGAAGGCAAATCTTTCCTGTCTTTTCGGAGTTAAACCTACATCAACCATTATGTCGATTTCATTATTTTCCAAACGCTGCAGGCATTGATCCCATGTTCCATGAACCCATTGGATTTCCCAATTTTCCAGCTTGGCAATTTCTTCTGTGATGTCTGCCCAGAATCCGCTTATTTCACCATTCTCATCGGTAAATATCTTGGGTGGATTCTCATAAGTTCCGACCTTCAAATGTAATTTTTCAGTGGCTAATAAAGATAAGGCACTGCAGATAATCAAAAAAAACGTCAGTACAATTCTTTTTTTCATAAAACTATCCGCCTTTCTCCATGCTTATTGTAGACATGATTGTAACAGGAAACTGAATTTTCTTTTTCATCTTTTTTTCTTCAAAAGAAATCATGATATTACTTTTCTCAGTCTTATTACAAAAACAACTCCGCTTGGTTCATTATCTTCAACAGAAATGGAACCGCCATAACTTTCTATCGTTTTCTTTACAATATGCAATCCAATCCCTGTATGACCGGATTTACCGTAGAAGAATCCTTCATCAAAGATTTTCTTTTTGATCTTATCCGGAACACCTGTACCGTTATCCATAAACTTGATAATGCAGGTATAGGTGCTGTCCGAAATTTTTATCGAAATGCGTGTGGCTTTACCGTGCAAGATAGAATTCGAAAAAAGATTCTTGAAAACGGAGTATAATCCATCATCAGCATATACTTTGCAATCTCCTTCAATATCGATATTAACATCCGAAAACTCGTAAATTAATTCATTAACCACTTCACTAATTTGAATTTCTATCAAATCTGTATTTGACTCTATAAAAGTTTCATATCTTCGGTAATCTGCAATAGCATTTAAACTTTTTGTGGTTCTTTTTTCTATCTCTTCAAGCATCTTTTTGTTTTTTGTTTGTTTGAAAATATTAATAGCACTTTTGATAACAATAAAATCATTAGAAAGATCGTGCCGAATAATTTTATTCAATATTTTTAACCGTTCACTGCTTATTTTTAGTTTTTTCTCACTATCCTTAATCTTGTTTAAATTTTTTAGTAGTTGTTTCTGTTGCTCCTGAATAAGTTGGAAAGATCTGGCATTTTCGATCGCTAATCCGCACACGTTACTTAGAAACAAACCGAGATTCAGATAATGTTCTTTATATTGCGGAAAGGCAAGATTATTAATTCTGAGAATTCCAAGAACGTCATTTGTGGACTTGATTGTAATAATGAAACCATTTCCAGATTCTAACCATTGATATTTCTTTTTTATACCCGATAATTCATTCCAAATTTTATTATCTGAAATTTCCAATCCGTTTTTTAAGTACAGTTTTTTGGGCTGATTTTGCTGAAAGCACAAATAATGAAGTTCATCCGGTGCAAATAGAATGTTTATTGTCGTCAGGATTTTATCAATCACCATTTTTTCATTCATATTCTGAACAAGCTGAGCAGCTAAATCGAAAGCCATGGCATAATCTGAAACTTTTCTACTCTTCTGATTAAAATTTGCTTTTAACTTCAAATAATCGGAGCTGATGATATTTTCATTCAAGATATGTAAAAGTTTCAATCGCAGATAATCGAGTCCAATGGGGATAGTTTTCACCTCTTTTTTAACGAAGCGGCCAAATTCAGCCAATAAATTATCACTTTCAGGATTGATGCCTGTATCAAGCAAAAGAATGTATTTGCAAGATTCAGCAAAAAATTCGCCGGCGGTTTTCTGATCAAATCCCCACGTTTCAATTTGTCGCCGCCAATTCGTTATCCTGCTCGGGGTGATAAGATAAGCGCCATCTGAGATGTAATGATCGACCAACTCTTTATTCAGCAATAAATAAAAACAATTGGATTCATTTATGAATATTCGTTTGGAATTTT
>DRTC01000315.1 GCA_011372345.1 Candidatus Cloacimonadota bacterium | reverse complement strand
TTAACCACCAACTTAAGTTGGTGGTTAATGAAACAGGAAAAAGTATTAACCGTTTTAACGGTTTCTAATTTTATTGAATTTGACCTTTTTAGAGTGGACTCATTAATTATTCGTGAAAATTCAAGTTAATTCGTTTGCTTTGTCGTAGTTTTAACGAAGACAAGTGGTTTCTAATATGATAAAAGGAAAATAAATGGAACATTTAAGGATCGGCATCATCGGCAACATCGGAGTTGGGAAATCGACTCTTGTAGAAGCCGCCAGCACAAAACCTTTAAATAAAATTCTGTTGGATACGATTCCCAACAAAACAGGGGAAGAAAAAATTTACGCTTTTAAAGAAAAATTCAATCCTAAAATTCTCGATGCTTTTTATGAAGATCCTATCGCTAATGCATTTATTGCACAAATCGAATTTTTCAACGGCAGGTTGGACAGGCAGAAACAGATCGTCAGCTGCAAAGGAATCGTGCTCGAAGATAGAACTTTAGCAGAAGATTATTACATTTTCGGTTTAGCTCAGAAAATCCTTGGAAATATGAAGGAAGAGGAATTTCTCGCTTATCAGAGAACTTATAATTTAATGGTCGAAAAGATAAATCATCCGGATTTGATCGTCTACCTGAAAGCAAGTGTTCCTTCACTTCAGAAAAGAATTAATCAGCGTGGACGGGAAAGCGAAAAATCCATCCCGGAAAAGTATCTCCAACTTTTGAATGAACTCTACGAGAAATTCATTTCCCGGCATGCAATGTGTCCGGTTTTGACAATTGACGCGGATAAAGTAACGCCTTTGAAAAAATATTTGGAGGAAACGATCTGGAAAATCGCTGAAAAGATCAAAGAATTGAATCTGCGAGTCACAACTCCCGGTATCAGCGAATGGGTAACTTTACCGGAAACCGCTGCTACCTTGAAAGCGATCGATGCGGAACGAAAACTGGAGAAATATCTGACGAAAAATCCCAAACTGATCGCAATTGCCGGAAATGTTGGTCTGGGAAAATCGACTCTTGCTGCTTTGATGGAGCGGAGTCTGAATATTGGTGGCTTATATGAAGATCCGGAGCAAAATCCTATGCTCGAAAAATTCCTAGGAAATAAAGCAAAATACTGTTTTGACCTTCAACTTTTCTTTCTGAAAATGCGTGCAGAACTGCAGAAAAAAGGGAAAAGCGGGAAACAAAGTTTCGTGATGGATCGCTCTCTTCCGGAAGACTTGCTCATTTTTTGTTATCAATTCCAGAAAGACGGATATCTGACCAATAACGAACTCGATTCTTTAACAGCAGAATTCAAAAAAACTACTGCTGAAATCCCGCGAACCGATTTGATAATTTTATTAAAAGGAAATCCTGATCTTGCCTGGAACCGTATCCAGCAAAGAGGTCGGGAAATGGAGATCGAAGGCGGCTGGAGCAGGAGTGAAATCAAAGCACTTTCCTTCTGGTATGAATCTTATGCGGAAGATGTCCGGAAATTCGGATTTCATCAAAACCAAATTCTGGAAATCAATGTCGAAAAACTGGATTTTACCAACAGGATCCATGTCGGTTATATTTTTGAAGGGATCTATAATGCTTTGAAAAAGTGATTTGAGACACTCGAATCATGTATGTCTCAAATATGACTCAAAGCGAAATTGATAGAATTAAATACTTTTTATAAAATCTAATAGAATTTGATTCCATAATTTTCTATTAACTTCTTATATTCCAAATCAATACAAATAATTGCATCCACTCCTCTAATCATTCATTTGATTGGCATATATATTGCAAATTCATCTGATATAAATTGATCTGAATCAGGAAGGAGGTTCGAGATGTATTCGATCTTGGTCATTGAAGATAACAAAGACACCCAGTTTCTGATATCGACCATACTTCGTTTCGAGGGATACGATACAATTACTGTTGATAATGGTTATAGTGCACTTGAACAAGTTAAGAAGAATTTACCTGATATGATCTTATCTGATATCGGACTTCCCGGATTGAACGGACTCCAGGTTCTAGAAGAATTAAAGAAGATCAATGAAAATATTCTGGTTATTATGATGACTGCCAATTCCAATTCGGAAAAAGAGGAAAGAGCAAAAGAACTTGGTGCGTTCGAGTATATAAAAAAACCATTCGATAATAAAAAATTCATCTCAACAATCAAACATGCATTGGAATACAAGCATCAAAATTTTCAATGTGCCTGATTTAAATAATATATCTTCTATTTTATAACCTTTTGAAATTGTTATTCTGAATTATTTATTCCTTTTTTTTTGAGGAATCAACAACCTTAGATTCTCAATAGCAATACTTAAGTAGATTTTTCGTTTGACACTTATTTTCATAAGAAATTATTTTAACCAAGTTTTTAAAAAAAGTTCAGAATGATTTTCTTGTTCTGAATCAGTAAATTTTCAGGAGTTCTAAAATGAAGTCTAAACATTTATCAGTCCTTGCATTCTTGTTTTTTCAAATCCTTTTATTTTCCGAAAGCTTTGAATTTTCATTTGATACTTTCAATCTTTCTCAAGAAGATAGAAAAGACATTATTAAAATGGAAAAAACATTTTGCGGAAATAATCCCGGTGCACCAAATCTTCCTGTAAAAGTAGTGTATTTTATAGTTCCTTTTGGAAAAGATGTGAAGAAAATCAGTTGTTCTTCAGAGCAATTTATATTAGAAGGAGAATATGACATTTCACCTGTTGTTTCCGAATATCCAACCTCTGAAATTATTTATCCAACTGAAAAAAATACAGTTATTTATTCAAAAAATCAATTCTATCCTGTAGAGAAATACAGGAAGATCGGTGTTCAGAGAAAAAATGGAGTTGATGTTTTGATCATTCAGTTATTTCCATTTCAATATAATCCGGTTACAAGAAAACTTATTCATCATAAGAAGATGGGATTGAATGTTGAATTTGCACAAAATTCTTATAGAGAAGAAGAACAGATACAAAAATTGCTGAATTATGAAAAATTGTCCGAAATTTTTTCTTCAAATAGATCAAAAAACAAATTTATGAATCAAGATGCTCTTTCAAGTTATCAGGGAAAATCAAGATACTGGAAAAACTCCAGGACTTCACTGGTTTCTTCAGATGATCCTTATGATTATATTATCATCACCAACCAGATTCTGGAAAATGAATGGTTGGAACTTGTCACTCAAAAAGAGAGTTATGGATTGAATGTAAATATCTACACAACCGAGGATATTTATGCCAATTACACTGGAAGTGATAATCCCGAGAAGATCAGGAATTTTATCATTGATGCTTACGATACCTGGTCCGGAACAGCAAATCCTCTGCAATGGATTTTACTCGGCGGCGACAGCAATATTGTAACTGCTCGTTCGGTTCGCTGTCATGGTTATTGGAGTTCGAGTTGGCATTATTACAGTATGTACACCGATAATTATTATGCCGGACTGGATGGAGATTGGAATAATGATGCTGATAGTTATTTCGGAGAAGGTGATAATGATCAAGTTCCCGACGATTTTCCGGAAACCTGGATTTTGGGAACATCCGGTGAAGAAGCAGACTGGTTTTTTGAAGTAAATATTGGCAGAGCGATTTTGGAAGATGCATCCGAAATCGATAACTGGTT
>DRTC01000314.1 GCA_011372345.1 Candidatus Cloacimonadota bacterium | reverse complement strand
TTGGCGTTATTCAAATTAGTCAAATCCAGTTTCTGGTCCGGAATATCCAGCGCGTCTGAAAGAAAAAAAAGAATATCGGTGCAGATTTTCATGCTGTTTTTAATATTTCTTTCCGGCGTCGTTAAAACCGCCACGTCATAGTCGCTGTCTGGACGCGCTTTCCCTTCCGCCTGGGAACCAAAGAGAACAATCATTTTAATTCCCAGTTTTTCCGCTTCCTTTTCTAATTTTTTCCGATTGATTTTCATGAGTTAATTCTTATGAATAATCCTAAAATTAATTAACAGCCGGCGGGAAATATGATCGCGTTTTCAGTTACTCTAATAACAGCCGGCCCGTTGCAATTAGTATTAGAATGCCCCGTTACCATAACATCAATGAAAGGCTGAGGTGAAGCTCCATCGCAGTCAGCGGAAGTATAGGTTACGCCGGTCGCTTTTAAATCGGCGGCGACAGGAAAAGACGATCCTATGGCAGTACTGCAAATTTCAGCGTTAGCCGCGGGATTAACAGCGGCATTGGTAGTATTAGCTGTTTTACTGCAACAAACTGACAATGCCGGCCGTAAGCTTGAAACCGCGGATTTCAGCACAGCTGTATTTGCTTTCACTCTTGACCTGTTCAAACTTACCAGCGTTACTGAAGCTAAAATACCAATAATAGCAATGGTAATTAAAACTTCAATGAGCGTAAATCCTTTATTTTTCATGCTCTTTTTTATTTTTATTTTTATTTTTTTATTGCTAAGCTTATGGTAAATTCTTTTTCTTATCCCAAAGCTTGCAAATTCAAGAATAAAAATGGTTAATTCAATAATAGCAAAAATACTTAAAAATGAAACAAGCAGATTCAGCCAATAAACTTTTTCAACGGACCTGTTAAAAGGCTCAAACTTTAGATAACGAGGAAAAAAAGAAAATGTGTCATAATCAATAAAATTCTGGGAAACAAAAGCTAACGGATAACCAAATCTAATTTCTTTCATTTGTTCCGAATCGCGCGCCGGCGCGGGAACGCATAATGTCGCCGCGAGCAAAATTAAACTGACAATCAATAACAACAGGTGTTTATTTTTTAAATTCATCGTATGTAAAATTAAAAACTTTGCTTGCTTGCCGCTTCTCGTAAAAATCAAATAAAACAGCAAGCAAAAAAATCTTCAATGCATTAAGTAATACTAGCATCCGGTAGGAAATCCTGATTCATCTGCTTCACCAAATACGGTATCACCATCATTATCATTCACAATTCCTGTCATTGTAACATGAACAGTATCATTGCAAGCATCAATAGGAAGTCCTGTGGGAGTTACACTAATTGCCGGATTAGTCTCATCACAGTCATTGATAACATCATAACTCACACTAGTAGCTTTTAAAGCATCGGAAGTCGGCAAATCAACATCGGCTAAATCCGGATTACAAAGATCCTCACTCTCCACATCCAAAAGATGATTTGTAGAAACATCGCAACACATTGTCACAGCAGGAACTAAGCTAGTAATTGTTGACTTGTAAGCGGCAACCGTGGCTTTATTTCTCGCGCTGTTCAAACTCACCAACACGATAGAAGCCAGAATTCCGATAATGGCGATCACGATCAGCAATTCAATCAATGTAAAACCTTTCAGATTCTTTAATTTTTTCATATTAACACCTCCCTTCCTGATTAATTTTTAATTTTAAATTTTTCCAATTTTTAAACAATTTTTAATGACAGAATTTTTCAAAATCTATCTTTTGCAACTTCTGGCAATCTTTGAAAGAATTAAAGTTAGTTCGTGCGCTTCTTTCCATAAAGTTCTGCATTCTTTTTCTTTATTTTTATTAGCCTTGGCAA
>DRTC01000313.1 GCA_011372345.1 Candidatus Cloacimonadota bacterium | reverse complement strand
TAATGAAACAACAAAAATGGAAATGATAAATATTCTGTCAACCGAACAGAAAATATTAATAAATGATCCGGTAAGCAATAGTTATTTGAATAATCATACCTTGACAATAAATATCTCAATTTTAAATAATAAACTTCTGAATTATACAAATATTTCGATCTACAATTCAACCGGGGATTTGGTAAATTCAACGATTAATTTTGAAAATGGAACTTTTACAGTTAATTTATCTGTTTTTAAAGATGGAATTTACAATATCACAGCCACTTATCACAGCATATATGGATTAACAGAAAAAACAGTTTCCGATAATATTGTCGTAGATACTATTCCTCCATACATCATATCTTTTGAAGTAGAGAAAGAATATAGAAGAGGCGAAGAAGCATCGGTTGTTTGTTTGGCATCGGATGATATAAAAGGAGATTTTGAAGTTGTTGTCAACCTGGATACTTCTACAATCGGAGATAAAACCGCAATATGCACGGTAAAAGACGAAGCTGGAAACAATTACACGGAAACCAGAAATTATACGGTGATAGAACCGATCTGCGAAGAAAATGAAAGAAGATGCTTTGGAAAAGAACTGCAGGAATGCAAAAATTATGCCTGGGAAACAATAGAATTCTGCGACTATATGTGCGATTCTTCTCTTTTAAAATGCGTTCAAAAACCAATTATTTGCAACGAAGGAGAGAAGAGATGTTCTGGCAACAACCTGCAAATATGTAAAGATAATAATTGGACCACAATTCAAACCTGCAGATATGGTTGCAATGAGACGCGTCTGACCTGCAACCCGAATCCGAATCCGATCAAATTGCCTCCGATGATCATTGTTTATATTGTCATTCTCGTTGCTATTGTTGGATCAATACTCGCATTCGTCTATGTAAAATTGTTTGAAAAACCAATAACTACAAATTTAAATCAGGAATTTTCAAGACTGGAAACTAAAATAAAGAGATTAAAGTTGCAGGGGAAAAATGTGAAAGAGATAGAAAAAGAATTGGATCTTGCAAAACAGGATGCGAGAATAGGCCTGCTTGAAATGGCAAAAACCAGAATTAATACCATCAAGAAAAAATTGAAAAAGATAAAATAGTTAGAATTATATGATTTGTTGAGAACCTTCCGGATTTAAATTTCTTAAAAAAGAAATTTATCTTTGCCGAAGTCGGAATTATTCCGTTTTTTCTGAATATTTATAACAATACAAACTTTCAAACCACAATCTGTTTTTTCCGATCAATTTTAATCCGAACTTTTTTTCAAGTTCCTTATATCTGTTAAAGGAACTTAACAGAATTATCGCTTCTCCGCCTTCATTGAGATAATTGCAGACTTCGGATAAAAATTTTTCAATAATCTCCTGTCCTCTCTTTCCTCCAGTGCAACTTAAATCTCCCCTTCCCAGAAGATAGGGAGGATTAAAAAAAATTAAATCAAATTTTCCAGAAACATTTTCAAACAAGTTGCTGACCCTGAATTCGATATTTTTCAAACCCATCAATTCTGCCTTCTCCTGAGCGAATTCAATTGCTTTTGGATTTATATCAACGGCAAGAATTTTATCAACAAAACCGGCAATACTGAAGGATACTATTCCGGATCCTGTTCCAATCTCCAAAGCAGTTTTAATTCTTCTATTTCCAATTTCCTTTTTCAGACAATCAATTAAAAAATAAGAATCTTCATCCGGAGGGTAGATTTTAGTTTCCATTTTTTATATCGGCAATTTCTCATTGAGGATCAAATAATAATTATCTGTTTTAAAGTATTTATTTTTTAATCTTTCCTTCTCAACAAGAAAAAATCTGGATTAAAAGATCTTTATGGTGTTCGCCTTTACGCCAATAATAATTGATAGAGTAAAAACTTACATCGAAAATTTTATCATTATTAAAATCTGTTCAAAAGTAGTTTATTTCATTATAATATCTTTGGAGTTTATTCCTTTTCTGCTAAGATACGTCTTTAATAAAGACTCAAACATCTTCCCATGATTCGGATATTTTAAATGCAATAACTCATGCACAATTGCTTTAGATCTAACTTCAAATTCCTCTTTTAAAAGGTCAAAAGAAAAGGTTACTCTGCCTTTGCTGGAACATCTCCCCCATTTTCTCTTCATTTTCCTTATATGAATTTCTTTTGGTTCAACACCTAACTCTTTGGCC
>DRTC01000312.1 GCA_011372345.1 Candidatus Cloacimonadota bacterium | reverse complement strand
TCTTCTGTAGAATATTTATTAAAGTCATCAGGTTTCTTTATTTTTTTGAATAATTCGATGACAACTTTTTCCGTTGTTGTGTCTTTTGTTCTTGCACTTAAAATCGTTGTGATCAATATCTTGAAAGGATCTTTAGTTGCTGATTCAATCGTATCAACAACCGGTTTCTGATATTTCTCGAATTCCTTCTGCAAAGTATTGTAAACTTTTTCGACATTCAATTCAAAATCCTTTTCAGCCACGAAGAACACAAAGAGTCACTAAAGATACCTTTTTTACTTGTTTCCTCATTCCCAAAATGCATTTGGGAATGCAACTTCTTAAAAGTCTTACTTTGATTGTTTCCAAAGTATAAATATAAGTTTCCGAAATGAAATTTCTCATCCAATTGTGTTCCCAAATGAAATTTGGGAACAAGTAGAGTAAAATCCCTCCGAAGTTTTTTCTTCTTTTTTGTGTCTTTTTTACCTTTTCACTGCAATGAAATTGGTCGGGATGACAGGATTCGAACCTGCGACTCCATGAACCCCATTCATGTGCGCTACCCGGGCTGCGCTACATCCCGACTTTGTGTCAGACTTTTTAGAAGTATTTTTATGACAAGTATTTTTTCATTGAAACTCATTGAATAATTGACATTAAAATCGAATTTCCGAACTTGGTTTCGAGGAAAAAATGAGTTTGATTTCATTATCCAATATTTCGCATAATTTTGGCGGACAGGAGATTTTCATGAATGTGAATTTCTCGCTCGAGCATAATAGCCGCATCGGATTAGTTGGAAGGAACGGTTCAGGAAAAACAACGCTTTTAAATATCATTTCCAAAAATATAATTCCTTCCGAGGGTGAAGTCCATATCGCTAAAAACAGATTGATCTCATATTCGACACAGGATCCGGAATTTCCTGAAGACAAATCTTTATATGATTTCGTATTGGAAGCAAGAACAGATTTTATCGAATTATCTTCCAAATTAGAAGAAGCAGAAAAAAGATTATCAGAAGATCAATCCGAAAAAAATCTGAAAGAATTTTCAAAACTGCAACAGGAATTTGAACTCATCGACGGCTATTCTTTTGAGACGGAAATAAAGTTAGTTCTGACCCAATTGAGATTCCCAAAAGAAGTATGGAATCAGGAATTACAGACATTCAGCGGAGGAGAAAAAACCCGCATTCAACTGGCAAAAATCCTGCTCCAACCTTATGATATTTTGATTATGGACGAACCTACGAATCATCTCGTCCTGGAAATGATCTTCTGGCTTGAAAAATATTTATCAAACCTGAATAAACCATTTGTGATCATCTCTCATGACAGGAACTTCCTGGATAAAACCGTAACTAAAATAATTGAGATAAAGAATCGAAAATTATTAACTTTTCATGGAAATTACAGTTTTTATAAGGAACAATCCAAACTACGGGATGAACTGCAGAAAAAGGAATTTAAAAATCAGCAGAAGCAGATCAAACGGATGGAAGATCAAATAAAAAGATACCGTATCTGGGGAACAGCACGGGATAGTGAGAAAATGTTCGTACGAGCAAAGGAACTGGAAAAGAAACTTGATAAGATGGAAAAAATTGAAAAACCTAAATCGGAAAAGAATCTGAAATTGAATTTCCAAATGCAGAAACGAAGCGGGAATGATGTGTTTGTTTTTGAGGATTTGAGTTTTGGATTTGGACAAAACCTACTCGCTGAAAATGTGAATATGAGAATAAATTATAAAGATAAAATCGCACTGGTTGGAACAAATGGCTGCGGTAAAACGAGTTTCCTGAAAATTCTAAATAATGAACTCTCCCCTATTTCCGGAAAAGCAAAAAAAGGCGCAAGTTTGAACATCGGATATTACGATCAGTCTCATCTAAAACTTGATGATTCCATTTCCGTGATGAGAACGATCTGGAATCTGGCTCCAATGGAAACAAAAGGTTATGTTCTTTCATACCTGGCAAGATTCGGCTTTCGTGGAGATGATGTTGATAAAAAGGTCTCAATTTTAAGTGGTGGTGAAAAATCTCGACTTTATCTGGCAAAACTAATTCACGAAAAACCCAATTTTCTCATTCTCGATGAACCAACAAATCACCTCGATATCGATATGATATCCAGTTTGGAAAAATCACTTTCCGAGTATGAGGGAACCATCATTTTCGTTTCACACGATCGTTATCTGATCGAGAATGTAGCATCTGAGAAATGGTTTTTTCATCAGAAAAAAATAGAGAAAACAGAGCGATCACTGGAAGAACTTTTTTCTTCCAAAAATAAAAAAAAAAAGAAGAAAAGCGAACAGTATTTCAAAAATAAAAATCGAAAAACAAATCCGATAATTCTGGAAAAACTGGAAAAACGGATTGAACAGAAGCAAGAATTGATAGAAAAAAAAGGAGAAGAAATTCTTTCTTTAGAAGCTGAGTTTTATGATAATTCTATTTATTCTGATGAAAAAAAAGTGAAAGATACCAATACCATGATCAAAAAAATTAAAAATGAGATTTTTGTTTTAAAAAATGAATTGGAAGAATTTGAAAATAAATATCTGGAATTGGTTGATTAGTCAATGGACATTGGTTGAATAGTGAATAGTAAAATATTGGAGTTGAAATGAAAGATATTTCAGATCTAAGGATTTGTAGAGAACTTTTAGATTTCTCAAATTATATATGGAAAATTTGTATTAAATGGGATTTTCTTGCTCAAAAAACTGTTGGCATTCAATTGATAAGGGCAGTTGATTCTATTTCAGCAAACATTGCTGAGGGATTTGGACGATTCCATTATAATGAGAATTTACATTTTTGTTATTATGCCAGAGGTTCGTTAGAAGAAACTAAAGATTGGCTCCGAAAAGCATTTGTTCCCAAATTAATTCCAGAATCTGAAAAAGATAATATTTCTGAATTCCTGCCTTAATCTCAAAAAAGTTAAATGCTTATATCAATTCAATCAAAGCAAAAAAACAATCAACCAAATAAACCAATGACCAGTTCACAAATTGCAAATTTACAATTGACTAATGACGAGTGACCAATGACAAAAAATAAAATCGGTTTCACATCAACATTTCCCATCGAAGTTGTTTATGCAGCAGGTCAGATCCCGGTTGATCTGAATAACATTTTCGTAACCGGAAATGCACGAAAATACATTGAAAATGCTGAATATGCAGGTTATCCTCGCAACATTTGTAGTTGGATCAAAGGAATGTATGATGTAGTTCTTTCCTCTGATATAAAAACTGTGATCGGAGTTGTGGAAGGTGATTGTTCCAACACGCATTCTTTGATGGCAACTTTAAAAGATAAAGGGATTAAGGTTGTTCCGTTTTCATTTCCTTTTGAAAAAAATAGACCGGAGTTGGAAAGGGAGATTTTTAAGTTAGAAAAGGTTTTCAAAGTCGATCATTCGGTCGTTATCCAAACCAAAGAAAGACTTGATAAAATCAGGAAGAAACTGGTTTTATTGGATGAAATAACTTACAAGGAAAACAGAGTAACAGGATCAGAAAACCATCTCTGGTTAGTAAATTCGTCTGATTTTAATGGAGATCCTGATGATTTTGAAGCAAGATTGGATAAATTTCTTTTGGAAGTTCAAAAAAGGAAACTGATAGATTTTGATTTCAGGTTTGCCTTTCTCGGAGTTCCACCAATCATTTCCAATCTTTATGACTTTTTATTGGAAAATAATGTAAATGTGGTTTTTAATGAAATTCAAAGACAATTCAGTATGCCGTTTTTGGAAGAAAGCATTTTTGATCAATATTTGCGATACACATATCCGTACTCTATTTTTGATCGGATCGAGGATATTCAGATCGAACTGAAAAAAAGAAAGATTAATGCTGTGATCAGTTATGCGCAATCTTTCTGTCATCGTCAGATCGATAACATTCTCCTTAAAAAGTATATCGATCTTCCCATCCTGACAATCGAAGGAGATCAACCCGGAGAACTCGATGCTCGCACGAAATTGCGCATCGAAAGTTTTCTGGATATGTTGAGAATGTAACTCAAACAATCCTGTTTGAGGAAAGGAAATAATAATGAATAACAAATTAGATTATAAATATTTCTACAAACGGAATCTACCTCACTTCCAACCGGAAGAAGGAATCTTTTTTATAACTTTTAGACTGAATATAGAACTTCCAGATAATTTGAAACAAACCCTAATTTCCAAACATAAAGATTTTGAAGAAAAAATCAAAAAATATTCAGAACTGGAAAAGTCTGAAATGAAATTGAAATTTGATAAACAGCAATTCGATTTAATAGATAATTTTTTAGGATTAACAAAAAATGGTCCATTTTGGCTAAAAGATGAAAATATTGCCAAAATAGTGAAAGATAGTTTATTTTTCTTGCATAAGGAGAAATATTTTCTCTATTCATTTTGTATAATGCCAAATCATGTTCATATCTTGATCAAACCTTTGCAGAATGTTAAGAAGGGATATTTCTCATTTGCTGAAATCATGAAATCTCATAAAGGAATAACTGCAAATAAAGCAAATAAATATTTGAATAGAAAAGGACAATTCTGGCATCATGAAAATTATGATCATTGGGTGAGAGATGATAAAGAATTTCATAATATTATCTGGTATATTATTAACAATCCGGTAAAAGCAAAGTTAGTTAAAGATTTTCAGGATTGGAAATTTACATGGGTGGAAGAGAGTATCCAAAAAGAGATGGGAATTGAATTGCACAATCAGGATTGATTGTGATACATGTAACTCAAACAATCTTGTTTGAGGAAAAGAACTCATTCATCTTGAGTGAGAAATAAAAGACACAATCAGGATTAATTGTGATACTGTAACTCAAACAATCCTGTTTGAGAGAATTACTCAACCATCTCGAGAAAAAAGACACAATCAGGATTGATTGTGATACTGTAACTCAAACAATCCTGTTTGAGAGAATTACTCAACCATCTCGAGAAAAAAGACACAATCAGGATTGATTGTGATACAT
>DRTC01000311.1 GCA_011372345.1 Candidatus Cloacimonadota bacterium | reverse complement strand
ACGCAATGGGGAATCAATGAAGGATTTGATATTCTCATCAGTGAATCTGCGGGACTTTGCAATCGCTGTTCGCCGTATATCAAAGATATTAAAGCCATTTGCGTTATTGATAATTTAAGCGGAATAAATACTCCCAAGAAGATAGGTCCGATGCTGAAATCTGCTGATATTGTGGTGATCACAAAAGGAGATATTGTTTCGCAAGCAGAACGGGAAGTTTTTGCATCTCGCGTGAACACCGTAAATCCCGCTGCCACGATAATGCACATTAATGGTCTTACTGGACAGGGAAGTTTCGAGCTCAGCACGCTTCTTTATGATGAGAATATCCAGACCGAAAGTCTTAAAGGTAAGAAACTTCGCTTTCCGATGCCTGCTGCTTTGTGTTCGTATTGCCTTGGTGAAACTCGTATCGGTGAAAGCTATCAGATGGGAAATGTCCGCAAAATGAAAATGGATGAAAAGTAGGCGGGAAAATGGATAATCTTGGAAATTCAAAAATAAAAAATTTGTTAGAAAAATATCCTTTCTTAGATGCCTTTTTCAAAAATAACGGTTTGGAAATTACAGGAAAAGAGAACCTGAACATAATAGAATATTTTGCAGAATTTGACGAAGAAGAATTGGAAGATCGCGGAATCGAACCGGAAGCATTTCTGATGCAAATCTCGGAATTCATAAACCAGATGATCTCGTTTTTGGGAAAAGATGAAGATAAGGTGAAAACCGTAACTATCCTGCCCGGAACCGATAAGTCGGGAAATACGGAAAGATTTGAAAATCTGGTTATAAAGCAAGGGGAAGTAATTTGCATTGTCGGTCCAACAGGATCTGGAAAAAGCAGACTTCTGGCAGACATCGAATGGGTTGCTCAAAACGATACTCCGACTTCACGGAAAATTCTCATCAATAATGAAATTCCCGATAAAAAATGGAGATTTTCTTCTTCCGACAAACTGGTAGCACAGCTTTCCCAGAATATGAATTTCGTGATGGATCTTACGGTTTACGAATTTGTGGAATTGCACGCAGAAAGCCGTTTGGTGGAAAACAAAGAAGATGTCATTCGCAGGATTATAGAAAAAGCAAATGATCTTGCAGGTGAAAAATTTGCTCCCGATACTCCGATCACAAGTTTGAGCGGTGGACAATCACGAGCTTTGATGATCGCAGATACAGCAATTTTAAGCAAGTCACCGATTATTTTAATAGACGAGATCGAGAACGCCGGTATTGACAGAAAACGTGCTTTGAATCTTTTGCTGTCGGAAGACAAAGTTGTATTGATGGCAACACACGATCCGATTTTAGCTTTGCTGGGTGACCGACGAATCGTGATAAAAAACGGGGGAATCCATAAAGTGATCGATACAACGGATAAAGAACGCGAAATTCTGGGAACATTAGAAGAAATGGATAAAACTATTTTGGCTTATCGCACAAAATTAAGAAGTGGTGAGATGATAGATAAGGTCGAGGATCAAGGTTAAGTTCGAGAAGGAAGGATGTATAAAAGTTTTAAGGAAATGTCGATTTGGAAATTGAGTATGGATTTAGCAGTAGAAATTTATGAACTCACAGAATCTATTCTCAAGAAAGAAGATTACAGTCTAACTTCTCAAATTCGCAGGTCTGCTCTAAGTATTTCAGCAAATATTGCTGAAGGATTCGGACGCTTTCATAACAAAGATAAAATAAATTTCTATTATTATGCTCGCGGCTCGGTAACCGAAACTCAAAGTCATTTGATTTATTGCAGCAGAGTAAAATTTTTGAAATCAGATGTTTCAGAAAATTTAATTGAAAGACTCGAAGAAATAAATAAATCTTTAAAAAATAATGAGTCCACTCTAAAAAGGCAATAATTTGGAATATGTATGAAATTT
>DRTC01000310.1 GCA_011372345.1 Candidatus Cloacimonadota bacterium | reverse complement strand
TTTCATTTTTCCTCCTTTATAAGTTTTAGGTTCTGTAACACAGAACCTGTTAATATGACACTTAACTTATTATTTTCTATACCATTAAAGCACTTTTGGGAAATCTCCCCTAAAAACAAGACCAGTTTGATCTGTTTCTGGGATATGCCTTAAAAAATCCATCTTTTATCCGTTTGCTAAATTAATTGATAAGAGGGCATCTTTCAAATGCTACTAATGATAAATTCCCAATTCAAATTTCAAATAATCTCTCTCATATTTATAAAATTACTTTTCATAATCTTTCATAAACAATGATACACTACACATTTCCCTTCCGAAGCTTTCTTTCACTAGTTCTTACATTAAGATTCAGAAGGATGTATATGTCCCGGAACTTTCCGATCCGGCAACTGCCGGATAGAATTCCTTCGTGAGAAGCTTCGGAAAGGCATCACATTTTTTTAATAAGTTTTCATAAATTATGTTACACTACCAAGTTTTAAAAATTCTATAAAATTCTAAATCTTCCAAAACATTTTTAAAAAGTTAAATCTCTTAACCATCTGATCACTTTCGGAAAATACCAACCGTACGAAACATTAGTAGGGCTTGAATTAAAAAAGCCAATGTTCCATATTAGCAAATTTGACTTAATATAATACAAAGGTTTATTTTCGGATAACTCGATACCAAGGCACAAGTTGAGCGGAATTTCAATTCCCAGATCCGGGTAACTTTTAAATTTATAAAATTGAGATAAACCGACTTCGAAATTCAAGCTTGGATAAAGTTTGAGGGTTCGCGATCTTGCATTAATTGCATTAACTGCGATCGAGGAAGTTGCATACAGTTTGTAGGATTCAAACAGCTCACTTAAATCTACACCAATCAGTCCTGCTTCGAAATGGATATGGCTCTTGATCTTTGTATTTACATGATAAAATTCTCTGGTCTTTTCATCGTTTGGATAATCCAGAGAAATCTTGGAAAAAGAAAAATAAACGCCTAATTTTTTATCGTTTCTAAACAATCTGGGAATTCTTTTCTTTTCCTGATTATCAAAATACTCTTTAATATTTAATATTTCCCGTCTTCCTCTTTCATCATCTCCGGAATAACTGGATTTCGTGTCTATGTATCTTATATCCTCTTTTTGAAATAAAACATAATCAAGTCTTATCGCTTCCATTATTTCCAATCTTCGTGCTTTGATAACTCCTGCAAACATCGAACCAACAGATTCTTCCAGGATATCGATTTCATGAAGAGTTTTAATTTCCGAGAGATCTAAATAGGATTTTTCCCGGATATAATTTTCTATAATCGTAATAAATTTATCATACACAGAAATTTCTTCTAAAATTGAATTTGCTTTAATGATTGTTTGGGTAAAAGTTCTCATCGAGTCTTCTGGTACTACTTTAATTTCAAGAGAGTCGATATTTGTTTCTTCAGTAAATAATGTAATTGTGATCAAGCATGAAATCAGAATTAAAATCCTTTTCATTTTACCTCCAAATCAATCAGCATTTTTCTCTGAACCTGATTTACGGTCAATTTATTTAATTTCTCGAAATAAAAAATCCCCGCAAAATTGCAGGGATTTTTCAAATACTGAAATCTTTCTAATATTCAAATTTAATCACTTCATCAGGATCATCCGTTTGGTTTCAATATGTTCTCCTGCTTTCAATTCATAGATATAAATTCCGCTGGAAACAGGTTTTCCCTTTTCGTCTTTTCCATCCCATGCTGTTCTGTTCAAAGCATTTTGCGGAACATTATCACTAAAGACTTTTTTAACTTTTTCACCCTTAAGGTTATAAACTGTAACTTCAGCAAAAGTATTCTCTTTCATTCTGAAGCTGACTTCCGTATTTGGATAGAAAGGATTCGGATAATTCTGGAATAATCCATATTCCAGGAATTGCTGAGGTGGATTGGGATTATCATTTCCAAATTGCGGAATGATCAGGGAAATGGGACCATGATAATCGCTCAAACAGGAATTATCCAGACTTTCCAACCAATACCAATAGATTGTATCATAATCGATATTTGAAAGGTCATCAAAGGTGTATTCGGTTGGTTCGGTAGTTGTTCCAGCTCCCGGGATCATGTGTTCATTAACCTGGAGAGCTTCATCGAAACTTTCATTAAGAGAGCGATAAACATTCCAGCCGATATTATTACTTTCGCTTTGAGTAGTCCAATTCAGGATTGGAGTTCCATTATTAAACACAGCAAAGAAAGCACTCAACTCAATCGGCAGCGGAGAGTCTCCTCCTTTATTGAGCAGGATCTCAGTCGTATTTGCTCTCGAGGTCGGCATGGTGATGCTGAAAGTTACTTCATTAGGAGTGCTCCAATTTGGACTTGTTACCTCTTCCCAGGCAGAACCATTCCAGAAAATAACTTCATTTGGTGTATAACCCAAACCTGCAAAAGAGAGAGTGTATTCTACAGGCAGACTTCCCAAATCTCCTGTTATAGCGACATAATACGACAAAGAAACATTATCCGGATTGGGAACGGAATGCTGCTGATTCTGATCATCGACTGTAATTGTTACTTCAATCTCCGTAGATGCATCCGGGTTAACAACAACATCAGGATCGACTTCATTTCCGTCTGCTTCGACAGGTGGAATATCAACATTAACATCAGCATCAGGATTTCCGGAATTATCATCAGTATTGCTTCCTGTATCTCCGACATTGGTTGTGAACGTCCAGATCGGGCAACCACTGGCATCTCCTCTACCTGTTGTATATGGAACAACCTGCCAGTAATAGGTTGTATCAAAATCAAGAAGCAAAGTATCAGGTAGGAAACTCGTTGAAGTTCCATTATATTCCAG
>DRTC01000309.1 GCA_011372345.1 Candidatus Cloacimonadota bacterium | reverse complement strand
ATGGATTTTTTAAGGCATATCCCAGAAACAGATCAAACCGGTCTTGTTTTTAGGGGAGATTTCCCAAAAGTGCTTTAATGGTATAGAAAATAATAAGTTAAGTGTCATATTAATAGGTTCTGTGTTACAGAACCAATAAAAAGAATAGGAGGAAGTATGAAAAAAATCGTTTTAATTTTGTGTGTTATTTTCGTGGTCTCTGTTCTCACGGCAGATTCCAGGATCAAAACCATTGCTGATCTTCAAAACATGAGCAATAAGGAGAGGAAAGATTATTTCTTCGAGATGTACGAGCAAATTATGAACTTGAGAGACCTTTATATTCTCGAAGAACTGCACCAGGATTGGGAAAACGAAGCATGGGTGAACGATGAAAAGATCATTTACACCTGGAGTACTGAAGGTTTTCTTGATGAAATGCTCTGGTTAACATGGGAAGAAGGAGCCTGGCAGAATGCTCAATGGCAAATCCATACGAACAATGCCGAAGGTTATCCAATAGAGACTCTTTATAAAATGTGGGAGCCCATATCCGGAACCTGGATGGACATGGCTATGATCTTATATACTTATGATGCCAATTGGAATATGATTGAGATGCTCATGCAGATGTGGTTCATTGATCAATGGATGGATGCCAGCCGTTACACCATGACTTATAATAACGACAATAATCCTATCCAAGTTCTTTCTCAAGAGTGGGACTTTGAAGGTGGAACAGGATGGCTGAACAGCGGACTGGAGACCTATACTTATGACGGTTTATTCCTGCAGGAGATCCTGGATCAGATGTGGGAGAACGATAGCGAATGGATCACAAATCACAGGTTGACTTTCACGGAAGCAGGGAACGCTTATCCTGCTACTGAATTGAGGGAAAACTGGAATTTGGTGGAATGGACGAATGACTGGTATCATCAATTCTTCTATGATAACGATTGGAACGAAATACAGACTCTTGAACAGGATTGGGAAGATGATCAATGGGTCAATTGGGAAGATCATTACTATACATATGAAGACGGCTATCAAATCGAACGGCTGACTTATCGCTGGGAAGGAGGAAGAGACTGGGTTAATCATTCATTTAATACTTACACATGGGGAACTCTCGATGCTGAAGATAATTCCATCTCTCCTGACAATGTTCCTATCTTAACCAACTATCCGAATCCCTTTTCTGAAACTACGACTATCTCTTTTTCAACCACGGAGCGCACGGAGAATACGGGGATTTTGATCTATAATCTGAAAGGACAGGAAGTGAAAACACTCATCCTAAGCGGTAATGAAGTATCCGTAGTTTGGAACGGAAAAGACAATAACGGTTCTCAGGTTGCCAACGGAGTTTATCTCTACAAAATAAAAGCAGGGAAATATACTTCTACGAAGAAGATGATTTTGATGAAGTAAAACTTGCTAAATTTTTGAAATTTAGCAAGTTTCATCCGGCTTTAGCAGTATGTATAGAAGGTGGGAATTTTCTCACCTTCTTTTTTTTTTTGAATATTTTCCCGGAGATTCAAATGAATAAGAAAATAATCTTAATAACAGCCCTGTCAATTATCTCGGTATCTTTTTTGTTTGCTGGAGAAACCGGTAAACTTGCAGGTAAGGTCTCCAATGAAGAGGGAAAATCCATCGCATCTGCAAATGTAATTATCGAAGGAACAAAACTCGGTAGTTAAATCAAAAGAACATCCGCAATCTATAACGCCTGTTTAGTTTTGCAATGATTTAATTAAGCTCAGTCTTTTGCACATTGTTGTAACCATTTTTTCACACTTTTTTTGTGATAATATAAATATTAGATCCAACATTATTATTACTTCTTTTTAACAAATGCTGTAACATCGTAAAACAAAAGAAGATACGAATTAATTGAAGAGCTTGGGATTAATGTTATTGTTGGCTCATAAAATGCGTTAAATAATTATCAGATAAAGTGTTGGATTTCAGGTTATGAAATCTAAAAAAGAGAGGTGAAATTATGTTACAGAATTTTGTAATTATTCTACCGGTTTTCTTCCTGGTTTTCCTGCTTTTCCGTTTTTTTCGCGGATTGGCTAAATATAGAGATAATGTGCAGAAAATCTTCCAGAATGAGGAAAAGAAGCACAGTAAAATTTATTGTTAATATCGCAGTTAAATAAGAACTTTAAAATCCAAAGTTTGAGTTGATTTTTGTAATATTTTCTCCTTTAAAATATGCCCGGTGAAAGCCGGGTTTTTTT
>DRTC01000308.1 GCA_011372345.1 Candidatus Cloacimonadota bacterium | reverse complement strand
TATGTTTTTTTTCATATTTAATATTACAATAATTTACAATATTTTTTTGCAGGATTCAAGTTATCCACAAACTCGGTAGGAACATTTAAAAGGATTGTTCTCAACTCGAACTTCGTTTCAAGTCGAGTTCAATCCTTTACAAACTTTTTATGTCCAATGACTTTGGTCTGGGACATTTTTCCATACATTTATTACAATGAATACACTCGACATCATCAATAATTTCTTTATCACAAATGTTGATCTGCATCGGGCAGTTTTTGTCACAGATATAACAATCGATGCAGACTTCCATATTTCTAATGATCTTTGTCCTGGGAATATGAAGGATTTTTCCAAACCATTGAAAAATATTCATCAGAGCCGCATAGGGACAGGCATATCGACACCAGAATCTTTCCAGAAAAAAGGCAACTATAAAGACAATGAATAGAGAAATTATCCCAGCTACTTTGAGATGTTGCGGATGGGAAATCGCTAAAACCGGACAAAATTTCATATAACCATACTGGAAAATCCCATAAGCGGCAATAACAGTTATCAGGAAAAATATATATTTAAAAATTAAGAGGATTCTATGTAAAGGTTTTGGAAGATCGTGCAGTTTTGGCTTTTTAGATCTTGGATTTAGCAGGTATATTATTTCTTGGATTGTTCCTAACGGGCAGACATAACCGCAAAATTTTCTGCCGACAAAAATCGTTAAAACTAAAATTACCAGACCGATTATGACAGCAGTTGGATAGATAAATTTTCCAAATGTGGGATTAAGTCCCATAACTCCGAAACAAACACTGGCATAAGGACAATATTGATGAGCTACTTTCAGTGTACCCTGGATCAAAAGAAAGATCAAAATCAGGGAAACTATTAAAAATATCCACTGGATTATTTTGCGAAAAAGAATGCGATTTAAATTATACATTTGTTAAGTTATTAACTTTGGAATAAAAATCAACTTGGTCAAGATGGACTAAAACCTTACTTAACTCATATTTTGATATATTAAAATTTAGTAATTTTTTGAAATCGCTTTAACCGGACAACCTTTATAATTCTGTCCATCACCATTTTCACAGATCCCGCAATTTATACATTTGTCGGCATCGATTACTGCTCTTCCGTTCTTCATAGTGATCGCTTTAACAGGACAAACATTTACGCACAGCTGACAGCCAATACATTTTTTCGAATCAACAAGATAAGTTTTATTCCTGTTATTGGAAAATTCGCTGTCTTTCCATAAAGGTTCGCCTTTTTCGGTTCGAAGTTCGATCAATTCATCATTGAACACAAAGTTGACAACAGCCATATCACTCTCAAACAAAAAGCCGGTTAGGGAGAAATCTTTCTTTCCTTCTAACACTACTTCTTTTGATTCCAGAAATTCTTGAGGACCAAAATGCAGTTGTATAACTCCATTATCTGCCTTGATAAACCATTCTTCGTCATCTTCAAACAGTTTTCCGGAAATTGTTTCCAGAGTTCCGAGTTTGACGATATCATTGCCTGTTAACTGGCTATTATTTGCAATAATGCTGCTTACGATAAATATAATTATTACGGTCAGGATAAATCCTTTAAACTTTTCATTCTTCATCTTTCACTCCTTCATTTTTCATTTTTCAATGAAAAGCACATATTATTCCATAATCGGCAAAATTAAATCCTGTGAATTATTGTCAACCGAATTGACTGTTTTACCTACTTCGTGAAAATCTATTTCGTGGGCAGGATATGGTTTTAATAGGGAAAGAAGTTCTTCCGGAATTTGGTTAGAAAGCCATTTTGATTCATCTTTTCTGGATAAGATCGCAGGCATGCGGGGATGAAAATCGCGGATTTTTTCATTTGGAATCGTGGTGATGATAGAACAGGATTTTATCTCTTTCCCTTCAGGAGATTTCCATCCTTCCCAGATCCCTGCGAAAGAGAATAATTCCCTGTCTTTCAAAAAAATATAAAAAGGTTGTTTGTCTTTCTTACGCCACTCATAAAAACCATTTGCGAGGATCAAACATCTTCGTTTCTGAAAAGCATATTTGAAGCTTGGTTTTTCCGTGATCGTTTCCGATCTTGTATTGATCAATTTATAGCCGATATTTTTGTCTTTTGCCCAGAAAGGGATCAAACCCCATTTGAAGAACTCAAGATGATTTCCATCAGTTTTCCTGGTTACAGCCAGGATTTTCTGACCTGGCGCAACATTATAATTTTCTTTGAATCTCTCAATGGAATTCAAAGAATCAGCATAATCAATTATTGCCTGTACACTGCTGAATAAAGCGAATCTTCCACACATAATTTTCCTTCTCGTAAAACATACTGCCAGGTTGTTCTTTTCACAGAATTCAATTCTGTGCTACAAACACTTGAAAAAAAACTGATATTTTTGGGCAAGATATTTTTAATTTCAATTTTTATTTGACGGTTTTATTAAGCAAAGAAATTTTTTACTCTGGTGATTGAAATAAAGAGTGTGAAAATTGTTAGTATTATAAATTAAAATTGTATAAAAAGGAGAATTTATATGATATCTGCTTCAATGAAAACAATAAGCAAAATGATGGAGACTTTACCGGATAAATCTCAAAATCAGGTTGTAGAACATTTGCGATACTATATTGCCGACTTTCAGGATGAACTTAAATGGGATTCTTTATTTGAAAAAACTCAAAAACAATTGATCAAGTTTGCACGGCAAGCAAAAGGAGAAATAAAGAAAGGTTATTCGAAACCTATGGACTTAAATCAATTATGAAATCTGCAACTTTACCTTCTTTTTGGAAAGCATACATAAGTTTGGATAAATCAATAAAACAAAGAGTTAGAAAAGCTTTCAACTTATGGTCACAAAATCCATTTCATCCATCTTTACATTTCAAATGTATCAATCGGGAAGAAGATTTTTAGTCTGTACGAATTACTCTGGATTATAGAGCATTAGAAATTATGGATAATGATACTGTAACATGGTTTTGGATCGGCAATCATGATGATTATGAACGGTTTTTCATGTGAGAAAGTAATAATGATTTAGAATTCTAATCAAGTTAAAAATACAGATAGAATTGGATTAATTCGGTGAATTAATATTACAAACAGAATAGAATTCCGAGTTACATCACTCCACCAACATCGGGCTTGAATGATAAAACGGTAAAGTAATTTGCTCATTTTTTTTATTATTTTCCCAAACTAGATTCGAGACGCTGATTCCCAATAATCTGATTTTTCTTCTTTCGTTAAAGTTTTCCAGAAGCAGTTCCTGTGCATAATTCCTGATGATCTGAAAATCATCGAAACCGGAAGTCAGTGTTTTACTTTTCGTGATCACATCGAAATTAGCAAACTTGATCTTTAAAGTAAGAGTTCTTGCTCGGAATTTTTCCTTTTTCATTTTAGAAGAAATTTTATCTGCACTTTTTTCCAGGAATTCAAGTAATTTAACTTTGTCATTTAAATCTTCGGCAAATGTCCTTTCAGTTCCCAGAGATTTTCTGATCCTATCGGTTGTCACTTCGCTGTTATCGATTCCACGCACGATGTAATAATAATGACTTCCCATTTTTCCGAAATGTTTGATCAGATCTTTCAGAGACCATTTTTTCAGATCTGCTCCGGTTTTAATCCCGATCTTTTTCATGTTTTTTTCACCGGCTTTTCCAATACCGTGAAATTTCCTGATGGGAAGATTTTCTAATATTTCTGCTGCTTTTTCAGGTGGGATAACAACGAGTCCATCCGGTTTATCCATATCCGAACCGATCTTTGCTAAAAATTTATTGTAGGAAACTCCCGCCGATGCAGTAAGTTTTGTCTTTTCAAAGATCTTTTGTTTGATCTCCCTGGCAATATGAGTTGCCGATCTGATATTTTTTTTATTGGAAGTTACATCGAGATAGGCTTCATCGATAGAAACAGGCTGCACTAAATCCGTATATTCAAAGAAAATTTTTCTGATCTGATCCGATGCTTCGCGATAAGCATCGAACCTGCCATGCACGAAAATTGCCTGCGGACAGAGTTTATATGCTTTAGCACTCGACATTGCCGAATGAATTCCATATTTACGGGCTTCATAAGAGCAGGTGGAAACCACCCCACGACTATTTGGAGAGCCTCCAACTATCAAAGGTTTTCCTTTATATTCAGGATGATCTCTGATCTCGACTGCAGCAAAAAAAGCATCCATATCAACATGGATGATTTTCCTGGAAATATTGTTTTTCATATTGGCATTTCAATTTAGTTCGGAACTTGTTCCGACACCAAATTTACTGAATCCAAATTTTAAGGAAACAGAACAAGTTCTGTTCTACGATCTCAATCCTGATCATTCATGCAGCACAGAATTGCATTCTGTGAAAGTAAATGATGATAAAATAGAATTTACATTACACATTTTGCAAAAATGTGTTACTTATGCCTTCACGATTGGAAGTTCATTCCAGTTAGTCGTGAAGCCCGGACTTAATTTTTCCCGTTTCATTTTCCATTTTTTGTCGGTATTTGTGTTTATATATGTTAAAGTATTGCTTCCCCATTTTTTATTGATCATATCAAAACAATCCATAATAATTTTGCGTCTGTCATCAAGATAGGTCGGTTCAAAAAAATCGAGAGGAGCCTTGCTCTGATGCATAATATCAGAGATCATTACTCCCACTTTCTTGTATTTATATCCTTCTCGATAAATGGATTTAAGAACTCTTTTCACAGCATGCAGAAAATCCGGAGTATAAGCAGAAGGAAGGGGAAGATAAGCAATGGCATAATTCGCATATTGCGGATCATTCTGCCGGAAGCGGTTGGTCGTCAGGTAAACCATGATTTGAGATGCAACCTGATTTTCTTCCCGCAACTTTTCCACAGCTCGAATGCAATAAGAAGCAGCAGCCTCCTGCAGATCGGAAAGTTCCGTAACAGGTGAACCGAAAGACCTGGAAGAAACGATTTCCTTTTTCGGATCGATATCCATTTCCAGATCGATACAGGAAATTCCTCTCAATTCCTTGGCAGTTTTCAAACCGACAATGGTCATTCGTTTCTGCACCCACTTATCAGGTGCTTGTGATAGCTCATAAGCATTATTGATCCCGTTTTTCTTCAACATTTTCGCATATCTGGGACCAACTCCCCAGACTTTTCCAACCTCGACAGATTTCAGAATATTTTCCATTTTCGGATGTTTGATAATATTAAAAACACCTCCATAGTTTTTATATTTTTTAGCAACTCGAGCAGCAATTTTTGCTAATGTTTTACTCGGTCCGATCCCGATCGAAGTTGGAATTCCTGTCCATTGTAAAACTGTTTTCCTGATTTTTTTCCCGTATTCTGTTAAATCCAAATACTCAAATCCTTTTAGAGAAAGAAAAGCCTCATCAATAGAATAAATTTCCAAGTCGGGTGTGAATTGTGATAAAGTTTTCATAACACGAGCAGACATGTCACCATATAAAGCGTAATTTGAAGATAAAATCTTAATGTCATGCTTTTTGATCAAGTGATTGATCTTGAAAGCCGGAGTACCGCGAGGAATATTCAATTTCTTCAATTCATTAGAAAGGGCAACGATACAGCCGTCATTATTAGAAAGTATTCCAACCGGTTTATTTTCCAGATCAGGTTGGAAAACCCTTTCGCAGGAAGCGTAAAAATTATTACAATCAACTAAAGCGTAGATATCTCTTTTCATTTTTTTGCTCACGCATCTGCACGGATAAAAACAAACAATCCTTTCCGAAGCTTACAACAGAGGAATTCTTTCAATTGAGATTCGGAAAGTTCCTTACCTCATGCAGTTTCAATTATCGGAAACCACCTAATCCTCAAGTAAGAGAAAAAATAAAAGAAGGCTTCGGAAGGTAACTTTTACTTCATCTTATGGATCGCAAAAGTAACAACTCCCCAAACTTGGAAATTTTCCTCATCCGTTACTTCGATCGTCTCATATTGCGGATTTTCCGGAACCAGAAACCACCGTTTATTTTCGATCTTCAATCTTTTGACCGTCAATTCTCCATCGAGAACTGCAATGATAATTTTATTGTTCACGGGTTCGATAGCGCGATCAACAATTAGAATATCATCCGGGAAAATTCCGGCATTTTCCATTGAGTATCCCTCGACTTTCACGAAAAAAGTTGCCACCGGATGCGAGATCAGAAATTCGTTCAAATCGAGTGTATTCTCAATATAATCCTGAGCAGGAGAAGGAAAACCAGCCGGAACTTCCGATCCAATAAGGGGTCTTTTGATCTCAGTTTTCTTCTCGAACTGATAAATTTCCTTGATTGTATCATCGGTTTTTATTTTTTTTATTACCATAATTCTTCCTTTCTAAATCAACCTAAAAATTCCAGTATGACAAATCAGGTCAAGTATGATTTTTTTTCTATCTGAACTGCCGGGAAATTTTGGTATTCTCGTATAAGAAAATAAATAAAAAGAATATCAAAAAATAAATTTGACACAAAATGTGTTGTTAAGATTCTCAAGTCATTCTTTGAAAATTTTCAAAGATTAGTTTTATGGATAAAAGAAAAATGAAATCAGATAGAATAGAAAAATTAGAAAAAATTTTAGAACTCAACAAACTTCTGAATCATACAAATGACTTCAGCGAACTATTAAACATTATCCTTCAAGAGACTGAAAAGATGTTTCTGGCGGAAGGAACATCCATCCTGCTGGAAGATAAGGAAACCGGTGAACTTCATTTTCATATCTGTACGGGTGAGAAAAAGGAACAATTATTATCACTTCGTATGGATAAAGGTGAAGGCGTTTGCGGATATGTATTTGAAACCGGCAAATCTCTGGTTGAAAACAATCCTGAAGAAAGTAAATTATTTTCTCATAGAGTAGATAAGGAATCCAGTTTTATAACTCGAAACCTTCTCTGTGTTCCCCTGGAGATCAAAGGAAAGACTATCGGTGTAATTGAGTTGGTTAACAAAATCGAAGGAAATTTCACAGAAGGAGATGTTGATTTTCTGACAGCAATTGCCAGCCAGGTTTCCATAACTCTGGAGAGAGCAAGATTGGTCGAGGAAATGATCAAATCCGAACGATTGGCAAGCATTGGTGAAACAGTTGCCGGATTGAGTCATTGTATTAAAAATATCCTGAACGGTTTGAAAGGAGGAGCTTATATACTTAATAAAAACCTGCAAAAGATCGATTCCCCCAAAATGAAGATCGGTTTTGAAATGGTTCAAAAAAATATCGAAAAAATATCCTCCCTGGTTCTGGACATGCTTGAATATTCAAAAGAGAGAAAACCGGAATATGAACTTTCCAATATCAATTCAATTATCGATGATGTTATCGAACTTGTTGCTGCCAAAGCCGAAGCTAATAATATTTCCATAATCAAGAATTTTCAAAAAGGTCTGCAGGAAATCGAGATCGATCCAAAAGGTATTTTCAGATGTATATTGAACCTTGCGGGAAATAGTATCGATGCTCTTACAGATACTGATAATGCAAGATTGGAATTCATCACAAAAAAAGAAAATAAATTTGTGATCATTGAAATCAAGGATAATGGCTGCGGAATTAAAAAGGAATTACAGAAAAAACTGTTTACCAAATTTTTCAGCACTAAAGGATCAAAAGGAACAGGATTTGGTTTACCTGTTACCAAGAAAATAATTAATGAACACAAAGGGACAATAAAATGCGTTTCCAGAGAAAATGCGGGAACGACTTTTAGCATAAAGTTACCATTTAGTGCTTGAACGAAAACCACCGGAATTACTGAAAACTTGAATTAAGTTTGCTTTAGCTGGCTTGATTTAAGTTTTCTAATCCGCTGATGCCAGTCAACTTAACTCAAGACTTCGTCTTAAGT
>DRTC01000307.1 GCA_011372345.1 Candidatus Cloacimonadota bacterium | reverse complement strand
TCATTCATGCTTGTGAAAATAACATTTAACACCGAAAACACCTTATGGACACCGAAGCAAAATAATCAGTTAGAAATTCACTATCCAAAAACTTGACGAAAAATCAACTAAAAAAATCTTCTCCCGCAAGCGGGTGATTAGCTCAGTTGGTTAGAGTGCTACGTTGACATCGTAGAGGTCACTAGTTCAAATCTAGTATCACCCACCATTTTTTTGCCGCTGATCTTCGCGGATAAGACACGGATTTTTTTTCTGAATTTGAAATAATGTAGTCTTTTCGGTGTTTTCAGTGTTTTTCGGTGATTAATTGAATTTATTCCACTACAATCTCATCAGTAAAGATCCAACTTTTATCTCCGGCTCCGTTATGCCAATCAGGGCATTTTTTGATATTCTTACCTAAAATACGAATAAACCTGGTTTTCTTATTTTTCAGTTCAACAACAAATTCCTGGATGAAAGCATCACGATAATTTTCCGGGATTTCATTCTTTTTAGCTGAAACTACTTCATAATTTTTATCATCTTTGGAAATTGCGATTTCAATTGATTCCGGCAAAAAGATCCAGGATGATGTTTTTTCCAGAAATCGAGTTTTGATGAAATTAACTTCTGTCATTTCTCCCAAGTCGATTATCACCGAAAGATCATCCTCTTTAAATCCCTGCCAGTTTCCATCCCGATGATACAAACTTCCGTATAATCCGTTCACCAGACCATAATTTCCACCAGCATTGTATTTTTTATATTTGGTCTGATATTTGACTTTCTTACCAACGGCTTTGTGAATATTGAAATGTTTTTCTGCTAATCCTGATTTTTCTCCATTTTGGAAAACAGATGCTTTTAAAATACTGGTTTTGTTTATTGGTACAGGTTTGGAATAAAGAGTGGAATTCTCGTCAGGATCTGTTCCATCAAGCGTAAATCTGATCTCACTATTTTTATGTTCGGTTAGAATTTCTGCCGAAATTTTTCCATTTTTCATTTTTTGTGAAATCCGGAGATCGCTGACAATCTGCATCAAATCGAACCAGGCGGTTCCTTTCCCCAAAAGTTCGATGCGAGTGGTTGAGGTTTTATTTTCATTCAATGCCTTCAGTGTAAAAGAAAATTCTTTCCAGTAATCGGTTAATTCAAATATTTTTTCTTCTCCGCAGATCCTGATACTGAAACACAATTTTTTGTTTTTTTCTCTGATCTTAAAGAACTTTCTAAAAAGTTTAACCAGGAAAAATCTCTTTTTATCAGGAATAAATTCGGATTTTTTTGCCTTTGCCCAGATCGAAAAAGTGTAGGATTTTCCAACTTTATAATGATTTTGGTAAAACCGTAAATAAACTCCTTCGTTTTCGGTTGGCGTTGTTAATCTTAAGGAGTGATCTCCATGAAAGTAAATTCTCGAATCGATGAAAAAGGTTGCTCCCCGATCTTTTCTGCATTTTGCGTAACAACCGGCAGGAACTCCAACAGTTGCATTATCCTCGAAGCTTGGATTTATCGTCATATTCAAAGGGCTGATCTTATTTAAGGACGAAGCATCCGGTTCAATCTGGATTTGATAACATCTTGTTCCGTAAGCATCGATAAACTCGCTGATCTTTCCTTTTTTCATTTCAATTGATCTATTCTCAAAAAGCAATTTTGCATCTCCTGTAAATTCCATATCTTTGAGAGAAAATTCCATTTCTGCCGGTTCATTTTTTGTGTTGAGAGCAAGAATAACTATTTTGCTGCCTTTTTGCCAGGCATTTACTCTCAATGATGAATCCGAACATTCTATTTCCGGATTCGGTTCATTCGATAAGAGATAAGGAGTTAATTCAGCGATTTCCAAAGCCATTGTTCCGCATTCTGCCCAGGCAGATGTTGACTTTGGAAATGAATTCATTCCGTGCCTGACGAAATACTGGATACCAACCGCTTTATTGATGATCGCATGATAAGTTATCATTCGCAGTTCATTTTTGGTGGGTTCGCGTTTCCACCATTCTCCACCACCAAAGGCTTGCGGAACGATCCAGGAAGATTTTTCCATAAAATATTCATTACTTAAAAAATAAGCAGTTCGTCCCACATCGAGAATATTTCCGCTCGGAATCGGATAGGGATCTGCCATCGCAATATCAAATGCTTCCGCAAATGTACGCGATTTTTTAGGAGTCATAAAAACAACTGCCACAGGATGATACGGATCCATCTCTTTTATCAGGTCATAAGCTTTCTTAAGTTTTTCCACAGGCATTCCCTGACCAACCGGTTCGTCGCTGATGTACCATGACAACAAAGCAGGATGATCCTTAAAAGTTTCGATCTCTTTTCGCAGGAGTTTTTCCAGTTCAGGTTCCGATTTTTTTTGACGATCCGAACCTGCTCCTCCTCCTCCGGCAACACTGCAGAGATTATAATTCACTTTCATGCCCAGTTCTGCACAACGATCCATATATTTTTTCCGCTCTTTGAGAGTTTTTTTCTCGATCTGCTGGTATGGAGATATCATATTGAAACCTTTAACAACTTCTTCTTCCGCTAAAGTCGGCTGTACTGGAGAATAACAGTAAAAACCAAAGGGAATGAATGGAAGTCCGTCAACGATCATTCCTCCGGTCGCTTTATCGATCTTTACTTCATTTGATCTGGGTGGTAATCTCAAAACTGAAATTTCAATTTCTTCGGTTTTATTACTTCTTTTTAATTTAGATAAAATCTTATTTTTTCCAATATTCAGATTCTGTAAAGAAAACGGAACATAATTGATCCTTCCAGGATCTAAGGGAAAATCCCTAACTAACAAACTATCATTAAAAATTAGATCGATGGTGCTTTCTTTTTCTTTTTCAGGTAGATAAACAAGAATATTTGCTATTCTTTCAGTTGTATAATAATCAAATTGAGCAGTGATCTTCATTTCTTTTTCTCCTGCAAAAAGAGTTGTCATATTCATAAAAAAAATTAAAATTAATATTTGTCTCACCTTTTCTCCTATCTAAAAAGAATTCGAAATTAGATTTTTTCCTGTTTCAAATCAGTCAAGTTTAGTTTTTGAAAAAAAAATTAAAGACACATTTTCAAGATTTAAGTTTTTTGCACATAATTCTAAAAAATTTGAAGGGATATCAGATGCGAGCAATGATTCTGGCAGCCGGAATGGGAATCCGATTGGGAAAGATCACTTCCGAAATTCCTAAACCTTTGGTTCGGATCGGAGAAAATACTTGCATCATCGATACAATTGTACAAAAACTGAAATGTGTTGGGATTGACCGGATTGCTGTTAACCTGTTTTATCATGGCAAAAAGATCGAAGAATATTTATCGGAAAATTATCCTGAAACCCACTGGCGATTTTTTTATGAGAAAGAATTGCTCAATACGGGCGGTGGAATTGCTAATGCCGGAGAATTCCTGCAGCAGGATGATCAGGTCATCATCATAAATTCCGACATTCTCATTTTCTTTGATCTCGAAGAATACATTGAAATTCATCGGAAATCCGGAGCAATAGCGAGTTTATTGCTTGTTTCCGATAATCCTGAAAAAAACGCTGTTTATTTTGATCCACAAAAAGGATTAAGCGGATTTGCTGATTCAAAAGGTAGAATTTTGTATGAACTCGAAAAATATATTTCATCAAAGAACGAGAAAGGAACATTTACCGGAATTCATATTTTTGATAAAAAGTTTTTTAATTATCTGCACGAAGGAAAATACAGTATAATCGATGTTTATACAAATTTGATCAAACAGAAGAATAAAATAAATGTCATTCCTATCGGTCTCGATTATTGGAGTGATATTGGAACTCCCCAAAGGTTGAAGAAAGCACGAAAAATATATTCGGTTTTGAATTCGCTGGAATTTTCAAAAAAAATAAAGAAGGCAGAAAAAGTATTTGTAGGAGCTTCCAATAAAATTATTTTAAGAATAATCTGGGAAAATGATCTGACGGAAATTTTAATGCTCTCCGATGATATTATGGAATTAAATGCCTGGAGCAGTTTTTCGTCTTTTTTCAGGAAAAGTGAATTTAAAGTTCCGTCTGTTCTGAAACAAAGTGAAAATTGGCTTTTGATAGAAGATTCCGGTAGAAAATCTCTCTGTGATCTGGTGCAGGAATCTGGTTTGGAGCATCCTCATATCAAAAATATCTACCAAAAATCTATCGAGATGCTTATCAATTTATCAAAAATAGATGTGAATAAATTTCCGGTCAATGCCTGCTATCCGGTAAGATATTTTGATCTTGATAATATCAAATTCGATATTAATTTGTATAATGATTTTTATTTGAAGAAACATCTTTCGGAAGCAGAAGTAAATTTAATCGCAAATGAAATATACAAAGAATTGGATAAATCACCAAAATCGATCATGCACCGTGATTTTCAATCGACTAATCTTCTTATCAATAATGGAAAAATAAGTGTGATCGACCTTCAATCGATGCGAATCGGATATTCCATTTATGATGCTGCTTCGCTTTTGCTGGATTCGAATATTCCCTTCAATACCGAATTTATAGAAGAGTTCAGAGAAATCTATTTCCAGAAAATGTCGTATTCTTCTAAACATGAAAAACTTTTCTGGATCGCAACTTTCCTGCGCGTTATTCACGATCTGGGAATTTTCGCAAATATCGGAAAATCAAAACAATATTTTAAGAATAAAATCAAATCAGCAGAATTAAGGCTGGATTTTATCAAGCAGAAATGTGCCGAATTTTTGCAGAGTAGCACATTTTTGCAAAATGTGGATCTGAAAAAGTAAAACAAGATGCCGATCCTGACCATTTTTATCAAAATCCTATCTCCTTATTTTGCAGGAAATTAAAATAGGATTTCAGAGGAGACTTGGAGGTAAAATTGAATTCTAAACCCAAAAAAGAGATCGACAATAAAACGAATCCGATCGATTTTCTCTGGACCCAAAAAATTCCTTTGCGAGATGGACTTTCCCTGAATGCCACGATCTATAAACCAAAACAGGAAAAGCCGGTTCCTGCGATTTTCACACTCACTCCCTACATTGCTGATTCATATCATTCAAATGCAGTTTATTTTACTCAAAACGGATATGCTTTTGCTGCGATAGATTGCCGCGGTAGAGGAAATTCGGAAGGAACTTTCGAGCCGAATGCGGATGAAGGAAAAGACGGATACGACATTGTCGAATGGCTGACTGAACAATCATGGTGTGATGGTTCGGTTGCGATGTGGGGAGGTTCTTATTCAGGTTTCAATCAGTGGATGACCATTAAGGAATTTCCTCCTCATCTGAAAACGATTATTCCGGTCGCTTCCTCGCACATGGCTGTTGATTTTCCAATTTACAGGAATATTTTCTTTCCGTATATAATACAATGGTTGACCTGGACGAGTGGTCGAACTCTCAACACGAATCTCTTTAAAGATCAGAAATTCTGGAGAGAGAAGTTCCGAGAACTTTATTTGAACCATCTTCCTTTTAAAGAACTGGATCGAATAGTCGGAAATACATCGTCTTATTTCCAAACCTGGCTCAAGCATCCCTGTCCTGATAAATACTGGTCAACGCGAGCATTAACCTCCGAACAATATAAGAAGCTGAATATTCCGATTTTAACGATCACCGGTCATTATGATGCGGATCAACCGGGAGCAATGCAGTATTACAAAATGCACAAAAAATATTCCTCTTTAGAAAATTTCAATCACTATTTGATCATCGGTCCCTGGGATCATGCCGGAACCAGAAATCCCGAAAAAAAATTTGGCGGATTGGAATTTGGAGAAAACAGCTTGCTGGATATGAAAAAACTCAACAAAGAATGGTATGACTGGATTTTAAAAAATGGAAAGAAACCAAAATTTCTTAAAGATAAAGTTTGTTATTATTTAATGGAAGCAGATGAATGGAAATTTGCGATAAATCTCGATTCTATTTCAAACCAGACAAAACGACTCTACCTGAATTCCAATGAAGAGAAAGCAAACAGTTTTGAACAGCCGGGAGTATTATCGGAAATCTTTCCGGAAAATTCACAACCGGACAAATATATTTATGATCCTCTCGATGTGCGACCTGCTGAACTGGAAACAGAAGATCGAGATAACTATCTGACTGATCAGAAATTTATTAAAGATCTTTTTGGTAATGGTTTGATCTATCAAACTCTACCATTTGAAGAGAATACTGAAATCACAGGATATGTAAAATTTTCAACCTGGATTTCTCTCAATGTTCCTGATACTGATTTTGAAGTAACTCTTTTTGAGATCTTGCCGGATGGATCGAGTATTTTCCTGACCCAGGATTTTATGCGTGCCCGATATCGCGAATCATTAAAGCAGGAAAAACTGATAATTCCGGGAGAGATAAATAGATATGAATTCGCAGGATTTACTTTTTTTTCCCGATTGATCAGGAAGAACAGTCGTCTGCGTCTTTTGATCAAATCTCCTAACTCAATTTATATCCAGAAAAACTACAATAGCGGAGGAGTGGTTGCGGAAGAATCCGGGAAGGATGCACGAACTGCTCTTATAACTCTTTATCATGATGCGGAATATCAGAGTTATTTAGACATTCCGGTTGTGGTCTAGCATCACGGAACTTTGTTCCGTTTGTTATATTGAATCTCCGAGTCAATATCTTCAATCCAATAAAAACAGAATGGAGCTACTTCGTTACAAAGATTCGGAAACTCGTGTTACCGCATTAAAATCATCTTTTTCGCTTTCTCATAATTACCGGATTTCAGTTTGTAGAAATAAATACCGGAATTTACTGATTTTCCTTTGTCGTCTTTTCCGTTCCAAGTTATGGAATAAAGCGACTGTGTCGCTTTTGCATTAACATGGTTAATGCACTCCAAATTTTCAAAAGTTCTTACCTTCTGTCCTTTTACATTATAAATCAAAATCTCGGTGTTTTCCGCGGTGTTCCCGGTGGTGAACTGAATCGTAGTTGTTGTGCTAAATGGATTTGGATAGTTTTTTCCCAGATAAAATTCCGTTTGATTGATTACATCATCAGAACTAATCATTGAACTTTGAGATGCAACAATTCCTTTAATACAGAAATTCACATCATAAGAATCCGGAAGTGGCATCCAGCTCGATGTATAAATATAAGCACCATTTCCTGCGATCATTGGACCTTCATCATGAAAAGCGGCGGAGACATTCCCGGAAAGAGAATAGATTCTGTAACCGATAAAATATTCCGCATTCACATCTACTGTAAAAAGATCATCAAAAACAACATCGAGCCATTCTCCTTCGGTGAAATCCATTATCTGCTGCTCATAAACTAAATTCTCGTTCTTCCAGATTTGAGCATATAATTCACCTTCTTCAGGATCGAAGGGAGCAATGAACTCGACTCGTGAGAAAATATCATCTTCATGACCAAGCAAATCTCCTCCCGAAATACGGATGGCACAACTCATAAATTGGAACAACTGCAATTGTCCGCTCGCTTCTCCGGCAAAATTGAAAGTAAAATCGTAGGAATATTCTTCCAAATGAAAATCGATATTCTGATTTTCTGCGGTGATCGTTATCTCTTGCTGATCGAAATAATTCCCGTTTAAACTTGCAGTGGCAGTATAATCTCCCGGTAATAATCCGGGAATAGAAAAATCTCCATTCTCATCCGCAACTCCCGAATTGACTAATTCATCATTCTGATAAATATTGATGTGCGAATTTTCAGTATTAACATCAGCAGAAACTGTTCCGTTAATTGTTGTGTAATCATCCATCTCGATGATCAGAATATAATTGTCTTCATCTAATAGAACATCTTCCTGATAATGGAAATATCCGCCTTCTTCTAATTCAATTGTCGCAGTAACAGTATAAATTCCCGGAAACAAAATTGGAATTTGGAAACCACCAGATTCATCTTCGAGATAAACTTCGTGATATCTTGGTCCATCAAAAGTGATAATAGTTTCTTCCAAAGGGGCACTTTCACAAACAACTGCTCCGGAAACGGTGAAAGGAACAGTTCCACCTTCGATATTGATTACCGCTTCACATAAATCAGTAAAACCACCGGGAATATTTTCCGGTAAAGAATACCAGCCATCAGAACTTCCTCCCCAACCCATATTCAGATGAAATGTATTATCATTTCCATTATAGCCATCACAGAGAAACGAATGACCGTAATATGGACCGGACATAGCAGCTATGTTAACCGGACGTGCTTGAATCATATCGTTTTGAAGAGTTGTATAAAAATTAGTATTAATTTCCTCTGTAAAAATAGCAGAATCATAATTAAACTTTTCCAAAAATGCCTGTGCTACAATATCTAAATAATCAATGGAAGAAGCAGATGAAGAATATCTCATTTCCAGCGGAATGCCGGATGCAAAATTCAGAGCTGCGATCATATCTTCAGTTGGCAAATCATAATTCTCATAAACTATCTTCAGTTCATCGAGGTATGGATTTAATTGGGGAAAAGATGGAAAGTCATAAAGTTGAAAGTCATCATCGATATAAATGTATGGATAAGTATTGGTCGAAACATAATCATCACTATCATCAAAACTAACATCACCGATATACTTATGATAATGTAAGATTTGTGCTAATGCTGTTGCTCCGCACCCGACAATACTTCTCTGCATATTTTCAGGATCGAGCGGGCAGAAATTATAATATGGTTCTCCTTGGTGCCATTGTGTATCGATCCAACCTTCTGTGGGACTATAACCTTCAGGAGGATAGATATTATTCCTGTTCTGTGTTTGTTCATAAGTTCTATTCAGGTATTGCTCCCACAAGATTCGATTTGATTGTTTCAGGTTTTCATCAGTAAGAGGAATTGCTTCCAATCTTAATTTCATATCCTGTTTCAAATATTGATATCCTGTATTTTGCGGAATATCCAAATCGCTGAAATTGTTGAGAAAGGAATATCCAATCACCGGGTAAATATCTGTATTGGAAGATACAGCGATGAATCCTTTTGGATTTAACTGGAAAATGTAAGATAGAGTTTTTCCGTTTTCATCTTTCATTTCAAAAAAGTCAGCAATTCCCAAATCGGTTTTTTTATGAATAATCAGATGATGTTCTGCAACTTGTTGTGCCTGTTCATATCCAACAATTACTGCTGAAAGAATATGTACAAAAAATAATAAAATCAGAAAAATTATTATCCTTTTCATGGTATCTCCTTGATTAAATAAACCTTCAAGGTTAATCGAACTTAAGTTCGCAAAACCTTGAAGGTTTTTAAGTTGATTATCTCATTATTAACATTCTCTTTGTTTTCTCTCGTTCACCTGATTTCAATTTGTAGAAATACACTCCGGACTGAACTGGTTTGTTGTTATCGTCTTTTCCATTCCAGGTTATAGAGTAAAGCGACTGTGTCGATTTTGCATTTACATGGTTAATGCATTCCAAATTTTCAAAAGTTTTCACCTTCTGACCTTTTACATTATAGATTCCAATCTCGAGATTCTCCGTATGCTCTGTGGTTGAAAAAGAAATTGTGGTTGAAGAATGGAAAGGATTCGGATAATTTGACAATTGAATTTTTTCTTTAGAATATTGAATATTTTCATCATCGACTCCAATAGAATCTGGTTCAAATTCATACGCTCCCATATCGATGAAAACAAAACCATCTCCTCTGCCATCCACAATTCTATCATTGCCGATGATATCATAAAGTGGTAGATTTAATCCAGTTGCATCTCCCGCATCGATGCAGGGAGAATATTCCAGCAACGACAATGGATGATCGCCTGTTCCAACAAATAGCGGATCTTCAGAGATATTGAAAAATTCATCGCAAGGTGTTCCATATTGATTAACATAAGAATAATCACCCAATCCTGGTTGAACATTTCCTCCAAAGTCATTTCCTCCATTATAGAAATCACAATATTGGATATCCACATTTCCGGGTTGATCAAAGTAAATTCCGGCTCCTTCAACTGCTTCATTTCCTTCCATTATTGTATTGATCATAGTAATGTTCGAATTATTGATCTTTAATCCACCTCCAATTTCGTTAGTTGTATTTCCTGATATTATGCAATTAATAAAAACAGGACAACTATTTAAACACATATATATACCACCGGCAGAGTCATCCGCATGATTATCCATAATGATATTATTTATGAAGGTTGGTGAACTGCTGTTCAACGTTATTCCCCCAGCTCCATTAGATAAAGTGCCTAAATCAGTATTGGCTCTTATAATATTACCTTCTACATATGCATCGCTATCGAAAGCAAAAGCAAGACCTCCGATCTCTATAATTCCAAAATTATTAGTAATCACATTATTAATGATTCTTGGATTTGAATCATTCATACAATGCAAACCTCCAATATGATCTGCACTATTATTAGTAATAATATTACTGATGATTGAAGGAGATGAACTATCGACAAAAATCCCACCTCCCACAGTTCCAATACCGGGGACATCATTTCCCAAACCTTCTGTAAGAGTAAAACCGGTTAGCACTGATGTCGTGTCTTCATAAGACATAAACGTAACAACAGAGCCATAATCCGTATTGATTGGTTGGCTACCGTTAATGATCGTGTTTTCGATATGAGATTCATCACCATCGATGAGAAAATTACTCGCTACTGTAATCAGCTTACCAGTAAAATTGATATTTTCAAAATAAGTTCCCTCTGCTACTAATACTGTATTGCCATTAACAGCAGCATCGATTCCGGCTTGGATGGTTTGACATTCTTCCGGTACATCGATATACATACCATATCCAGGAAATTCATAAGCTCCCATATCGATGAAGGCAAATCCGTCTCCTCTGCCATCCGTTATTCGATCATTACCAATTATATCGAATGGCGGCAGATTCAATCCAGTTGTATCTTGAATGCCGGAATCGATGCAGGGAGAAAGAAACGATAATGAAAACGGATCTTCAATGTTTCCGGTAAATAGAGGATCTTCAAAGATATTAACAAAAACATCACAGGGTGTTCCATACTGGTTATATCCTGTAATGACACCCAGTCCGGGTGGAACATTACCAGTAAAATCATTTTGATTATCATGGAAATCACAATATTGAATGTTAACATTATGCTGACCGTCAAAATTGATACCTTCACCCTCATTTCCTGTGATTATTGTATTTGTTAGATCAAGAGTGGAGTTATCGAACAAATATATTCCATCTCCTGCTGTAGCAGAATTTCCACTTATCACACAATTAGTTATCTCTGCTTCTGAATCCTGAACCAGGATGCCACCGACAGATCCACCAGCACTATTCCCATAGATAAGACAATTTTGAATTGTAGTTGTACCACCACTAGCAATTGCTAAACCACTAATATCTGTTCCTGCTGTATTGTAACTTATGATATTGTTGATTAATACCGGACTCGAATCCCAAGCACTGATTCCTGCACCCTGTTGATTTGCAGAATTTCCGCTGATAATATTATTTATTAATGTAGGAGAAGAATAAACAATATTAACACCTCCACTATTAATGAAAGAAGTATTATTAGAAATGATGTTCCCTTCCAAGTAGGCATTACAATTTTCATAAATATTAATTCCACCACCATAATCAGCAGTATTATTAGTGGTAATATTAGAGATTATTTTGGGAGATGAATTGTCGCAAATAATTCCACCACCTACTCTTGTATTGGATGATGTTCGATAAAAACCTGTGCCTTCTGTAAGAGTAAAACCTGTTATCACTGATGTAGTATCTTCATAAGACATGAATGTGACAACAGAACCAAAATCAGGATTAATTGGTGTGCTGCCGTTAATGATCGTATTTTCGATATGAGATTCATCAGCATCGATCAGGAAATTACTCGCTACTGTAATCGCCTTTCCTAAAAAATTGATATTTTCATCATAAATTCCATCTGCTACCAATACAGTATCTGTATCGGCTGCAGCGTCGATCCCTTGCTGGATTGTTGGATAATCATCCGGAACATCGATGATCATCGAACAAAGCATCGTTGAGAATGCTAACAAAACTACGATTAAATAAATAGACTTCATGAGTCCTCCTTTTTTTTAGCACAAAGACACGAAGACATCAAGAAAAAAAAGATTAATTCCTTCCAGACTCTCTGTGTCTTTATGTTTTATTTTTTTCATAATTCACAACCTCTATCGGAATTATATTAGCAGATTGTATGCCAAATAGTCTTTCAACCGATGTTTGTGGGTTAACTGTATATTTTTAAAATGATTACGGGTTTGGTAGTGTTGGATAAAAATCCTTCAATTAATTTTGAATCTGAAAGAATCTTTCAATTATTGAAAGAAACTTTCAGATTTATGATTAAACTAATCCTGCTGTCCTTCTCTTTTTGAAGAAAATTTGAAAGTTATTCCAAAAAGAAGGAACATAAGAAAAACAATAAGAAATTTAAAAAGGAAAAATGGATTTTTTTCCTTTTAGTTCCCTCTCTTTTCAAGAGAGGGTTAGGGCGAGTTAAAACTTTAATAATTGACATTCTATGCTAACAATGAATATTCGGGACTGAACATTTTATCGGAAGGAATAAATTTTTCAAATAAGAGGAATAATATGAGTTGGAAACAACCAATAAAAAAAGAATTAATAGGCAAAGGCACATTCGGAGAAGTCTTTAAAGTCACAAATCAAGCAGGAGAGATCGGAGCCCTAAAAGTTATCAACCGGGAATTCCACAATTTTTGTTTTTTATTCAGGAGTGCCTTCGAAACAGCAAAGAAGATCGATGATATTAATTGCTGCAAAATGTATGAATGGATTTCCGATGATGAAGTAAGCTGGGTAATGGAATACATCGAGGGAAAAGCGATCTCATCTCTGAAATTCATAGATATTCAGTCTCTCGATAATATTCTTAAAATAATGATCCAGGTTTGTAACGGACTGATCGCTCTGCACAGCCGGAATATCATTCACCGCGATCTGAAGCCGGAAAATATTTTGATCAATTCAGATGGAGTTATAAAGATCACCGATTTCGATTTCATCAAAAGCGGATTTTCGGAAAAGCAAAAAGGACAATTTCTGGGCACTCCCGAATATTCATCTCCCGAACATTTCATCGCATCTTACAAACTCGATACGAGAAGCGATCTTTATGCTCTCGGAGTTATCCTTTATGAACTGCTTACCGGAATATTACCTTTTAGCGGAAAAACTGCCAAAGAAATTGGAGATCAACATCGTCTAAAACCACTGATCCTTCCCACAAAAATAAATCCTGAAATTCCCCAAAATGTTGAAAATATAATTATCGGATTATTGGAAAAAGATGCTAATGACCGTTATCAGAATGCTCATTCTATTGCTGGGGATTTGTTGAAAGAAATAAAAGACAAAAAGGGGATCAAGCTAAAATCAGATGTTTCCTATCTGCTCAAACCAAAGTTCGTGAATCGCACAACACCGCTGAAAGCTCTCAATAATTTATCTGATCAACTCAAAGATAAAAATGGAAATATCGTGCTGATTCACGGAGAATCGGGGATCGGCAAATCGAAACTTGTGCAGCAGTTTTATTATCATCTGCAATTGGCTGAAATCGAGTTTTATCAATCTATCTGCAAAACAGTGGAATCCTCTTTTAATCCGTTACATAAGATTTTTGAAGAGATTATTTCTAATAAATCCGAAACTGAAAAGCAGAAATATTTCGGAGAGTTTGGTTGGGATTTAGTAAAATATGGAATTTTATCTGAACAAGATTGGATGAAGAAGATCAAAAAACCAATCGAGTTGTCCGGTCAAAATGCAGAATTCAGACTTTTCGGTGCGATCACTGATTTCCTGAAAAAAGCAGCCAGCAAACCACTGGTGATTTGTATCGATGATCTGCATTGGGCTGATGAACAAATATTGAAATGGCTGCAATATGCAGAACGAAATTTGAAAGGATTTCCGGTTCTTTTCATCGGGCTTCATCGCAGTGAAATGTTGTTTGAAGATTCCGCCTTATTCAAGATCGAAAATCTCATCCAGATCAAAGTTAAAAACCTGAAAGAGATCGATGTTTCCGAAATGATAAAATCGATGTTGGGTAAAAAGAGAAAGAACAGAGAGATGAACAATTTCATCGAGAATATTGTTTCTCATACAAACGGCAATCCGCTCTTCATCCGAGAGATGCTGTATTTTCTGAATGAAAAAGGAAAGATATCGATCAGCGATAACAAATGGAATTTTCCTCCCAAAATAGAAATTGAAACCTTACCGGAAAATATCCAAAATGTGATCAGCGAAAGATTGGAAGAATTGAGTTTTGAATCTTTGAGAACTTTGCAGATCGCTGCTATCATTGGTAAGAAATTCAGCTTTGAGATGCTGCTTCATCTAACTAAAAAGAAAGAAAACGAATTATTGGAAGACCTGATCGATTGCCGGGAAGTTTCTTTGCTGGAAGAATCCGGGAATGATTTTGTTTTTATTCACGATAAGATCCGGGAAGTTCTGGAAAGCGAGATGATGGGAAAGAATTTTATATTTTGGAAAGAACTGCATCAAAGAGCAGGAGAATACCTCGAAGAAAAATATTCCTCGAATCCAGATGAAGTTCTGGATGAACTGGCTGATCATTTTTATAAAGCTGAACATTCCGAGAAATCGATTAAATATCTTGAACTGGTTGGAGATAGAGCACGAAAGAATTTTCAGAATGATAAATCTCTCGATTATTATGAAAAACTTCTGAAAGATCTTCATACACAATCCAAAAGAATAAACGAGAAAGATAAAAATTACGATCAGCTTCAAAAAAGAATTAATAAAGTACACAATAATAAAGGGATATCATATAGACAAATCGGACGAATAAAAGAAGCACAATCTGAATTTACATCTGCGTTCAAAATTGCTAAACGAATTCGTGATAAAGTGGGCATACAGCAAGCAAACCATGAAATCGGTTGGTGTTACTATTGGAAGGGAGACAACAATAACGCTTTGCAGTATTTTGAAAAAGGTATGAAGTTAGCGGAAGAATTAAATCAAAAAAAAGAGTCCGCTTACGCATTTGCATCAATCGGTAATATTTATGGAAAAAGAGGAGACTATGGAAATGATCTGGTATATCAGAAGAGAAGTTTGAAAATTTGCCAGGAAATAGATGATCCATGGGGAATCTCGGGTGCATATTCAAATATTGGGGTAGCTTACTTGCATTTAGGAGAGCATGAAAAATCGATCAGGTATTTAAAGAAATCGGTAAAGGTCGCCGAAGAATTTGATTTCAAATGGCAAGTTTCAACCAGTCTTGTAAATATGGGATATACTTTTTGTGATAAAGGTGACTTTGATAAATCTATCCAGCATTATAAGAAGTCTATTAAGATAGCGGAAGATATTGGAGCCAAACGTTTGATTTCAATACTGTTTACAAATATCGGTTATACTTACATTCTTAAAAGAGAATATGATAAAGCAATAGAATGTTACGATAAAGCAATTGTATTAAAAAAAGAATTAGATATGCATACTTCTTTGCTGGATGCATTGAATTCAAAAGCAGATATTTTATGTAAATTACAAAAATACCGTGAAGCGAAAAAAATAAACGAAGATGCACTGGAACTGGCAAAAAAAATCAAGAACAAAGATGGAGAATATGACTATAAAGTTCTTAATGCGAAGATCTCATTTCATCTATCAAAAAAAGAAAAACTTAAGATCGAGAAAGGCATTATTCCATTAGAAAAGTTGTTGAAACAGGAAAAAGATGAATCTCGAATTGCCGAACTCAGTTATGAAACATGGAAGATGAAGAAAGAACTTGCATCGGAGATTGTGGAGAATACAGAAAAAAATAGAAAAACAGCATTGAGACTTTACCGTAAATTTTATAAGAAAAAACCGGGAATTTATTATAAACTAAAGATTGAAGAATTGGAGAAAATATGAGCTGGAAAACATTAACCAAAAAAGAATTAATCGGCAAAGGTTCATTCGGAGAAGTCTATAAAGTAACTAATCAAGCAGGAAAGATCGGAGCCTTAAAAGTTATCAGTCCGGAATTCCACGATCTGCGTTTTTTATTCAGAAGTGCCTTTGAAACTGCCAGAAAGATCGATGATATTAATTGCTGCAAAATGTATGAATGGATTTCCGACAGAGAAGTAAGTTGGACGATGGAATATATCGAGGGAAAAGCGATCTCATCTTTGAAATTCAATGATGATACTTCACTCGATCAAATCCTTAAAATTATCATCCAGGTTTGTAACGGATTGATAGCTCTGCACAGCAGGAACATCATTCACCGCGATTTGAAACCGGAAAATATTCTGATCGATGCAGATGGAGTTGTGAAGATCACCGATTTCGATTTCATCAAAACCGGATTTTCGGAAAAGAAAACAGGACAATTTATCGGAACTCCTGAATATTCCTCTCCCGAACATTTCATTGCTTCTTATGAATTGGATACGAGAAGCGATCTTTATTCTCTCGGAGTTATATTGTATGAACTGCTGACAGGAAAACTGCCTTTTAATGGAAAAACTGCTAAAGAAATTGGGGATTTACATCGTTTGAAACCGCTTGTTCTTCCTACTAAAATAAATCCAAATATTCCCAAAAATGTAGAGAAGATTGTGATCGATTTATTGGAAAAAGACGCAAATGATCGTTATCAGAATGCTCATTCAGTCGCTGCGGATCTTTGGAAAGAACTGAAAAGCAAAAAAGGAATAAAACTCAAATCGGATGTTTCCTACCTGCTCAAACCGAAATTCGTGAATCGGACAACACCCTTAAAAACTTTGAACAAATTATCCGATGAATTAAAAGATAAGAATGGAAATATCGTTCTTATTCTCGGTGAATCGGGTATTGGTAAATCCAAACTTATACAGCAATTCTATTATCATCTGCAATTACACAACATCGGATTTTATCAATCGATCTGCAAGACTGTGGAATCTGCTTTTAATCCGCTACGCAAGATTTTTGAAGCGATTATTTCTGAAAAAACTGATTCGGAAAAACTTAAATGTTTTGGTGAATT
>DRTC01000306.1 GCA_011372345.1 Candidatus Cloacimonadota bacterium | reverse complement strand
TTACGGAAACGGACTTTATGATTTTTACAACGGAACTTCTGATGTTACCGCTTCCTATGTTTATTGGGGAACTACAATTCAGTCGGAAATAGATGATCAGGTTTATGACGAAAATGACAGTGAAAGTCTGGGATTGGTTACTTTCATTCCTTATACGAATTCAACTCATGATGAAGAACTCGGTCTTTCAATCTCTATTCCGGAAAATCTGACCATCTGGATAGAATCAGATGATGTCCATCTTTCCTGGGACGCTGTTCCGGAAGCAACTTCCTACAAAGTTTATTCCGATACGGATCCTTATGGAACATTTCCAACAGTAGAATGGACAGGTTCCGATACAGGTTGGAGCGAAGTAGTTGGTGAAAAGAAATTCTATCGGGTGACGGCTGTGAATTAATTTCGTAGCACAGAATTGCATTCTGTGTTTTTCCTCGTTCCCAAACTCCTGTTTGGGAATGATACAACTTTGTTCTGAATGTAGATGAAACAGAGTTTCCGATACAATTGTGTTCCCAAACCGGAGTTTGGGAACAAGAGGAAAAACTAAAACCAGGGTTACAATCCCAAAAGCAACGGAGGAAAAGAATGATTAACAAAAAAAATGTTCGTGGTCGTTATTGTCGGTATTTTACTGGCAATTGGAATGTTATCCGCTGATGTTCCAAACCTGATCGATTTTCAGGGAAGATTAACTGATGATTCGGAAAATCCAATCAATGGACCAACGGCAATAGCTTTCGCTGTTTATGCAGATTCCACCAGCGGAACTGCTCTCTGGTCCGAAACGCAAAATCCTGTTTATGTTTCCAACGGGCTTTTTCATGTATTTCTCGGAGCGGTAAATTCCATTCCCGAAACTCTGTTCCATGAGCCTGATCGCTGGATCGGGATCGAAGTAAATTCCGATGGAGAAATGTCTCCGAGAACCAGGTTCGGAAGTGTCCCTTATGCAAAAACAGACGGAGACTGGACAAAAGTCGGAGATGATGTTTATAAAGAAAACGGCAATGTCGGAATGGGGACAACAGCACCATCAACAAAATTAGAAGTTGTTGGAACTGTGGAAGCCTCCGGATTTATAATCAACGGAACTCCGGTTGGAACATCAACGGATTCTTATTGGTTGGAAGTGGGTAACGATATTTATTATGATTCCTGAATGTTGGTATCGGCACAGATGAACCCGGAGCCAATCTCGAAGTTAATGGAACTGTTGCTTTCAGAAGAGGATTTATAAATCTTGATGGACATTCCACCTATACATTAATACCCGCAAAATCTTTATACCATATTGTCGCTGATGAAGGTGGCACGACTCTTTCTCTTGCTGATGGTTCTTCAGGACAGGTATTAATTATCCAAGTATGTATGGGTTGGACCCTTACAATACTTGATGAAAACAATGTGAGGTTGAATGGAGATTGGATAGGTGGAAGTAATGACATGATCATGTTAATATGGACTCATACATGGTCGGAGATCAGTAGATCGGATGATTAAGAAGACTCGAAACCTTACTGATGGTTAAAATCCTGAAGAACTATTTGGATTATCTTCCTATCCTTTCTATCCACGCCTTAAAAGGCCTGGCAATTCATGAGTTGCCCTTGCCTGTCCCGAACTCGTTTCGGGATGCTTTAGCTCGGGGAAAAAGCTCCCAGCAAAACCCGGATTTCAACCCCAAACCAGTTTTTCCTTTACTTTATTTTCCTAGTCAAACAATTTGTGTTCCGTGATTTTGGAGGTTCAAATGCATAAAATTTATACTTTTCTTTTACTTTTATTATCTTCGTTAAACCTATTCGGATTCGAGATCACAGGCAATCCCATGAACTGGCAGAAGGAGGATTTCATCGCCTTTGATGAAGTTGGGGACTGCAATCTTGATTTTGGAGACATCACTTCTGTTTTTGCAAAATTAGAAGATAGGAATCTTTTTATCAGAATAACCTTCGATAATATGATCATCAGACAGGATAACAGGATTTTACAGGATAATTTCAGCGGAAAAAATATCTATCTGCATCTGAATATCTTTAATAAGAAATCGAAACATTCACCTGTCTTGACTTCTTTGAAGATAAATAAACTCTCGCAAAAAGAGAATGATATTTTTTATTTGAGAACACCCAAAAACAATTTATTGGAAATCAGGTCACAACTCACGGAACAATATGAATTACAGGATTTTGTTTTCATCCTGACAACTCTCATCGATGGAAAAATTGCGGATACATTTCGCGGAGAATATACTTCAGATCGTCGCGGAGGTAATGCTGCTTTTGTTCATCATGGAAATCAGGGATTAACTTATTCGGAAGTATTTTACGGACAATTCCCACAGGACACAAGCGGCTTTGATGAAGTTCTGGAAGTTCATCAGGCAACCGGAATTCCCGGTAATTTCCACCTGAGCGGAACTTTGATGC
>DRTC01000305.1 GCA_011372345.1 Candidatus Cloacimonadota bacterium | reverse complement strand
TTCTGATATTATGAACAAACTTACTTTGAATTTTAATATTTTGGTATCGATTACGGAAGAAACAACCGAGCGTTTTTCAAAATACCTGGAGGTTTTACCTTTTTATAAAAATGTGAAAAATGAAGGAATTATTATTTATGGATGAGAGAATTCTATATGCTTTTTACGGAGAAGATTAATAACAATGAACATTGTAGAAAATGATCTGGAAAAATTAATTGAAATTTGTAAGACACATTCTGTAGAAAGAATCACCGTTTTCGGTTCAATTTTGTCAGATAAGTTTTCAAAAAACAGTGACATAGATTTTTTAATAAAATTTAAGGGTGTCGATTTATTTGAGTATTTTGATAATTATCTGGATCTTAAAAATAAATTGGAAAATTTATTCGATCGTAATATTGACATCATCGAAGAACAAACATTGCGAAATCCCTATTTGATCGCATCGATAGACAGTAACAAGAAATTATTATGGAAGAAAGACTAAAAATATTTCGTGTAATTCGGGATAAAAAGGAGTAAAAATGAGCAAAAAAACCTGGCAGGAAAAATATAATAAACGCAAAGAACGAGACCTTGATTTCTCAAATCTTTCCAAAACCAAAATCGATCCGTTATACACTCCTGAAAACATCAAAGATTTCGATTATGACAAAGACTTGAATTACCCTGGAGAATATCCATTCACACGCGGAGTTCAGCCGAATATGTATCGCGGCAGACTCTGGACGATGCGGCAGTTTTCCGGTTTCGGAACTCCAAAAGATACGAACAACCGCTATAAATATCTTCTCAAACACGGACAAACCGGACTTTCCGTTGCTTTTGATTTCCCGACACTTTATGGTCGAGATTCCGACGATCCGTTTGCTGAAGGAGAAGTTGGGAAATGCGGTGTTGCCATCGATACTCTTCACGATATGGAAATACTTTTCGATGGAATTCCGCTTGATAAGATATCAACTTCCATGACCATCAATCCTCCGGCTGCAATGCTGCTGGCAATGTATATCGTTGTCGGAGAAAAACAGGGAGTTCCGAGAGATGTCCTGACCGGAACCATCCAGAACGATATGCTCAAAGAATATCAAGCACAGAAAACCTGGATCTATCCGCCGGAACCATCTTTGCGGATCATCACCGATATTCTCGAATATTGCTCCGAAAATGTTCCCAGGTGGAATACTATCTCGATTTCCGGTTATCATATTCGTGAGGCAGGCTCGACTGCTGTTCAAGAGCTTGCGTTCACTCTCGCTAACGGTTACACTTATGTCGATTACGGAATCAAAGCCGGACTTCCGGTCGATACATTCGCTCCTCGATTATCATTCTTTTTCAATGCTCACATGGATTTCTTTGAGGAAATTGCCAAATATCGAGCTGCGAGACGGATCTGGGCAAAACTAATGAAGGACAAATATCACGCAAAAGATCCGAAATCTTTCCTCGTCAGATTCCATACTCAAACCGCTGGCTGCAGTCTAACCGCTCAACAACCGGAGAACAATATCATCAGAACTGCTTTCCAGGCATTGTCTGCAGTTTTGGGTGGAACTCAATCTCTGCATACAAATTCAATGGATGAGACTTTTGCCCTTCCAACCGAAAAAGCAGTAAAAATCGCTCTTCGAACTCAGCAATTGATCGCTTATGAAACAGGTGTTCCAAATACGATAGATCCTCTTGGCGGATCATATTATATCGAATCTTTAACAGATGAAATGGAAAAACAAGCATTAGATTATTTTGAGAAAATCGAAACTTTGGGTGGAGTAGTTCCGGCAATTGAAAAAGGATTTTTCCAAAGAGAAATTTCACGAAGTGCTTACGAATACCAGAAATCTCTGGAGAAAAAGGAAAAATTCCATATTGGAGTGAATCTTTTTAATGAAGAAGATGAAAAAATCGATATCGAACTTCTGAAAATTCCGAAAGAAGTTGAAATCGATCAGAAGAAATCTCTTAAAAAAGTGAAGGAAGAAAGAAATAATTCCAAAGTAATAGCAACATTAAAATCATTACGAGATGCAGCAGAAAATGGAGAGAATTTAATGCCGAGAATTATCGATTGTGTGAGAGAATATGCAACTCTCGGGGAAATGTGTACTACTTTGAAGGAAGTTTTCGGGACTTATAAAGAACCCATTATTTTTTAGAGAAGCAAGGAGGAAAAATGCATCAAGTTAGTTTAAACGAAGCAAAAAAAATCTTTCCAAAACTTATAGACGAAGTTTTGATTGGTGAAGAAATTCTTATCACAAAAAATAGAAAACCGATTATTAAAATGTCATCGATTCGAGCAAAAAAAACTGATAAGATAAAAAGAATTAGACCAGGAAGTGCAAAAGGTTTGTTTCAAATAATGGACGATTTTGATGAACCATTAGATGATTTCAAGGATTATATGTAATGAGAATCCTACTCGATACCCACGCTTTTCTTTGGTTTGCATCTGATGATCCAAAACTTCCAAATTCGGCAAAAATTTTTATTGAAAATGTAAATAACGAACGACTAATAAGTATGGCAAGCATTTGGGAACTCGCTTTAAAAGTAAGTATTGGGAAGTTAAAGATAAAAAAATTATTTCCAGATTTAATTCCTAATCAATTAAAGATTAATGATATTGATTTACTACCGATCGAATTATCGCATTTAAATAAAATTGTCAATCTTCCCTTTTATCATCGTGATCCTTTTGATCGGTTGATCATTGCTCAAAGTCTGATTGAGCAAATTCCAATTATCAGTAAGGAAAAATTATTCGATAAATATGGAATTAACAGACTCTGGAATTAACAATCAATAGGAGTTTTAATATGAACAAAAAGATAAGAATTTTAATCGGAAAACCGGGACTGGACGGACACGATAGAGGTGCAAAAGTCATCGCGGCTGCTTTGCGAGATGCCGGATTTGAAGTGATTTATACTGGTTTACATCAACTTTCGGAAAGTATAGTCGCAGCCGCAATTCAGGAAGATGTGGATATTATCGGACTTTCAATTCTTTCCGGTGCTCACATGACAATTTTTCCAAGAATTATTGGATTATTAAAAGAAAAAAAAGCGGAACATATTCAAGTTATCGGGGGTGGAATCATACCAAAAGAAGATATTCAAAAACTTCTAAAAATCGGTGTGAAAAAAATATTTACTCCCGGAACAACAACGACTGAAATTGTAGATTATATAAATACAAATATTGCGGATGAAGAATAATTAATTTTAAATAAATATGAAAAAAACGATAGAAGTTATAAACGAACTCCAAAAAGAAGGTATAATCAGGAAATATGCTGTAGGTGGAGGAATTGCTGCGATTATTTATATCGAGCCTGTTCTAACCTACGATTTAGATATTTTATATATTCCTGAAAAAGAAGAAAAAGGATTAATTGATATTTCCCCAATATATAAATTTTGTGAGGAAAAAGGTTATAAATTCGAGAGAGAACATATTATAATCAATGAAATACCGGTTCAATTCATTCCTGTTTATAACAAACTTGTTCAAGAAGCAGTCGAACAATCTGTCGAAGTTGAATATCAAAATATTTCGATAAATGCTTTAAAACCTGAATATTCCATCGCCATTATGATCCAAACTTTCAGGCAAAAAGACAAGGAAAGAATTATCAAATTTTTAGAACAGACAAAAACAGATCAAAATCTTCTCCAAAATATCCTGAAAAAATATGATTTAGAAGAAAAATATAATAGATTTATCGATTCATCTAATGAATAATAAATATCCTTCCTTTTCAAATATCCAGGAACTTTTTAAGGCAAAAAAAGAATATCATAAAAATCTGGCGAAACTTCCTTTTGAAGAAAAAATTAAAATCTTGGTCAAATTGCAGAAATTAGCAATGGGTTTTCCATCTCATTCAAATAAGATAAGAATTGTCTGGAAAATCGATAATTGATATTAAAGAAAACTTACAGGAGCGATTAATTGAATAATCTCAAATCTTTATGGAAGGATACAAAAGAGCGGTTTGATATTTTAGAGAATTCTCTGATTGATTGTTACATCGGTTTTTTACAGGAAGTTGCGAAAAAAATATCCAACAAGGAAGAAGAGTCTTTTTCGAGGAAAATCGTATCGTTCATTGGGGTGCATATCAATTCGGTCAACTTCTGATCGAAACCGATGATGATATTTACGAAATATTTGACGATTATATCGGAGAAATTCGTTTTGAACCCATAATAGATGAAGAAATGAAAGAAGGATTTTTGGAAATAAAATTGGAAAATATTGAAGACATTAAGTATATTCTTCATTAAATTTAACAAGAAAATCCGTAATTTAGTTATATAAAAAACCTTCGGGACGAAGGTGATACAGGAGTAATTAATGAATTTTTCAGACGATATTTATGAAATCATCAAAACAAGAAGAAGTATTCGTTTTTTCAAAGAACAGGATATTCCAAATGAACTTCTAGAAAAAATTATGGAAAATGCGATCTGGGCACCTTCCGGGAAGAATTTCCAGAATTGGCATTTCTATGTTTTAAAAAGAGAAAAATTAATCGAATTCACCAAAGTTTATAAAGAATTCTGGCAATATGTCCGACCAACTCTGGAAGGAAAACTCAAACCAAAAATAATCGAATTGACCGGAAAATTCTTTGGTAATATTGGTAATGCACCGGTCGTGATCCTTGCTTTTTCCGATATAATTCCAGGTGAAGAACCGATAACTTCGATGGGAAGTGTTTTTCTGGCAATTCAAAATCTACTCCTTCTGGCACACAAAGAAGGATTGGGTACTTGCGTTCTGGGAAGAGTCGAGCAGAAAGCGGAAGCAGTAAAAAAATTGCTCGGAGTAGAGGATAAGGAATTCTTATGCGGAATTGCTCTCGGATATTCCAATTATGATAAAACTCCGCCTGCACCACCGAGAAAAGAAGATAGAATTCATTGGCTTTGAATTTATTGAGATAAACTCAAGGGATAG
>DRTC01000304.1 GCA_011372345.1 Candidatus Cloacimonadota bacterium | reverse complement strand
ATTCAGGATACAGATCAAAGGAAATAAGACAGCTAACCGAAATTGGCAGCACAGCAATAACTTCATCGACAAAGTTGGAGATTCTTTTTTCCTGAATAATGAATATTCAAAAAAATGGAGAAAACCAAGAGTTCAATCTGAAAACTATCCTTCCAGACAGGGAGATACAGTTAAAGAAATTCAGATCATTGTTGATGAAGAAGGAATTTATCAAATTTCATATGATTATCTGATCAATGCTTTGGAAGAATATACTCTGGAAACTGAAATCGAATTTGAGATGGATTTTGAATGGAATAATATCGACCCTCGGAATCTGGAATTATCAAATAAATTCGGAAATGTTCCTATCTATTTTGTTGGTGAATCAGATGGTTCATTCGATCCTGGTGATTATTTCGAGTTTTATGGTGATCGTCATTATGGTGAAGAATGTTATTATGACGATTATACTTATGAAAATGTCTATGTATTAAAGCTTAATGATTATCCAGGCAGCAGAATGGCAGTTGAAAACGGAGGATTGGAAATTACTGATCCAGAACCTCCGGTACCTCTTTCATATAGACAAAATGTTCATTTTGAAGAGCAAAACACCCGAAATCCTCTTGGAGCTCAATGGTTATATTTCAACCATTTTGGGATTAAAGATTATTATCGAGAAGACCTCTATTTCTGGGAAAAAATAACCGCTCCAAATTTAGAAATATTCCCTTTTGAACTTAATATCCTCACCAATCTTATACAAGACATTTCGATGCAATAATTTCTCTTTTCGGCTCTACTTACAATAAGTATGATAGTGATCTAATTGAAATGAATCATCATGCTTCAGTGAGAGTAAATTCTTCTCTGATCAATAATCATCAATGGTCAGGACAAACCGAGAAATTATTTCAAAATCAAAATCTTTTGACTAACGATCTCTTAGCACATGGCACCAATTACCTTTATATAAGTATGCCAGGTATTCCCGAAGTTGAGAATGAACAGATTTTGTTAGACTATTTTGAAATTGAATATTGGAGAGAATATAAAACAGATGAAGATTTTATGAAATTTACCTGGCCTCAAAATCAACCTTTTGGTCTTTATCAATTTGAACTGGAAAATTTTTCTACTGATGATGTCTTTATTTATAAAATTGGTTCGAGTATAATGGAAAATCTGCAAATCGAATCATTTTATGAATATGGCGGTGCTCCTTATACAGTTACTTTTCAGGATAGTATCTTACACAGTAATGTAGAATATTATGCCGTTACCGGAAATCAAAAAAAAATACCTGTTCAGATAAGACCTGATATCCCCTCAAATTTAAAACAACCATCAAATTATGCTGACTATCTGATAATTACTGCTTCGGAATTTGTTAATAACGAAGGGACTTTGATGTTTAAGGAAATATGGGAACAGGAAGGTTATGTTGTCGAAATTATTGACCTGCAAGATATCTATGATGAATTTAATAATGGTATTCCTTCTGCAGAAACAATAAAGGAATTTCTTACCTGGATTTATGATAATTGGTCAGAGCCACAAGTTACACATGTTATGCTTTTAGGTGATGGAATATTTGATGAAAGAGATTTTAGTTCGTCCAGAAAATATAACATTGTTCCTATAAAAAATATCTGGGCTCATACATTAGGTGCAATTGCCAGTGATAATTGGTATGGATGTATTGTCGGTGATGATCTGATCGCAGATATTAGTATCGGACGGATCAACAT
>DRTC01000303.1 GCA_011372345.1 Candidatus Cloacimonadota bacterium | reverse complement strand
TGAATTTATTAAAAGATCCAGAATATGTTTGTCGATTTCATGATCCTTTGCCATAAAACCCAAAATACGAAAGGTTTCCGATAAAGTTTTCCCTTTTTTATATGGTCTGTCAGCAGCGGTTAGAGCCTCAAAAAGGTCAGCAACTGCTATAATTCTGGCTTGCAAGGGAAGTTTTTCTGCTGTTAAATGGAATGGGTAACCCTTTCCATTTAGTTTTTCATGATGAGCAGATGCGTAAAGAGGAACATTTTTGTATTTTTTTGGGAAAGTCAACTGGTTCAGCATTTCATGGGTTACAACAGCGTGTTCCCGCATTTTATCGATTTCTTCTGATAATAAAGTTCCTCTTCTGATTGTCAGGTTGGTCTTTTCATCTTCATTAAGTAATGTATATTTTTTCCCTTCAAATTCATAACAGAATTCAAAAATCCTATCGATCCTTTTAACATCACCATCTTTCATAAATTCTCCTCCAATATTCGCTTTTTGGAGGAATTTCCAATCTTCATCTAATTGGATTAAAAGTTTTTCCAATTCGGTTTTCCTTTTTTTACTGCATTTTAAAAGATCATTTTTTATTGCTAATTTGATCATTTCAAATCTAGTCTGGATCAGCAAAATGCGATCGAGCATAGTTTCTAATTTTGTTGCTTTATCCATAATAAAAATTGGAGTAGTGATTTTTCCAATATCATGCATCCAACCGGAAATACTTATTTCCTGGAATTCATCTTCAGTGAAATGTATATCTTTATAAATTTTATTATCTTCATCAATTTCTTTTGCTAATTGCTCGGTTAATGACGCAACTCTGGAAATGTGTCCTCCTGTATATGGAGATTTACGGTCGATTGCTTTCGCGATACTTCGAATAAATTGATTTAAAAGTTTTTCCAGACCTTCGATCAGTTTCTTATTCGTTAAAGCGATCGCGGCTTGCGAAGCAAGGGATGTTAACATTGTAATGTGCTGCTCAGTAAAGGAAATGATATTTCTATCTTTGTCCATTGCATTAATAAGTTGAATGACGCCAAGAACATCATTTTCATGATTTTTCAAGGGAATGGCTGCAAAGGATTTTGATCGATAATTATTCGCTTTATCATATTTTTTCGTGCCGCTATTATCATAAATATTCTGATTATAAACATCTTCGATACTTGCAGTAGTTCCGGTATGAGCGACATAAGAAGCAAAATTTTTCAGATTTTTATTTCCTTGTTCATCAAACAAAGGGATGCTGGGCCACTTAACCGTGTCGGCAATTCCAAGTTTAAAATTTTTTGATAAAGTACAGACAATTTTAAAATCAAGAAATTTTCCATCTTCAGAAACAGTATAAATTGTTCCGCCATCTGCACTTGTATAATTCATGGCTTCTTCCAGAACCAGGTTGAAAAAATTATTGATATCCTTTTCTGCAGAAAGAGCGATCCCGATTTTGGTTAATTTTTCTATATGATCAAATGAGGTCTTTTTTTCTTCCATTTTTCCTCTTTATTAAATTTGACACTTTTCAAGTGTCTATTTTTCTGGATATATGTTTTGAGGGTGGTTTTATGTCAATAAATTTTAGCCAGAGTATTGATACAAAGATTGATACTATTTTATTAACTGCCGGATTATCTCAAAGAATGGGAACAGATAAAGCACTGCTTCAGATCAAAGGAAAAAGGATTATTTCCATTATTTTGGAAAAACTGTCTGTATTTTCTGAGAGAATTTTTATCATTCTGGGAGCAAATTATCATCAGGTGAAAAAAGTGCTATTTGATGAATTTGGAGATAAAAGAAAAATCAATTTAGTTTATAATGAAAATCATAAACAAGGGATGTTTTCTTCGATTTTAAAAGGATTTAATTCCGTTTCCGGAAAGAATCCAATCCTTCTGCAAATGATCGATCAACCTTTCATCAGTTTGGAAACATATCAAAAATTAATAAACAATTTGGATAAAGA
>DRTC01000302.1 GCA_011372345.1 Candidatus Cloacimonadota bacterium | reverse complement strand
GGATGTAGTTAAGAGATTGAAGGATGTAGATAACAGATTATAAAGTGCAGTTAATAGATTACTTATTGCAGGAAGAATATTATGGCAGAAAACAACGGAATAATATCAGCAGTGACAATTTAGCAAAGCGGGATGAACGGTTAACCTTGATCAGTGACAATATCAAGGAAATGGGCACAGAGATCGGTCTATCCGCAGAGGTTATCACCTGGGGAGAGAATGCGAACGGGGAAATGATGGTCAATGGTTGATTGGTCATTGGGAGCGGTCAATTCCAACGGAATTGAATATTAATAGCCGGAGGTTTGAACCTCCGGAATAAGTTACAGATAAAATTAAACTTACCTCTTCCCCGCTCTCCTGGATTTTCTTGTATAACAAAAAACTGCTCCCGGAGTGTTGGGAGCAGTTCTCGGTTTTTGCGAAGCTTCACAAATTACTTTGTGATAACCATTTTCCTGGAATATGTTCCGCTATCTGTTTTGATAACATACATATAAACTCCGGATGTAACTTCTTTACCGGAATTATCTCTGCCGTTCCAGGCGACATTGAATGTTTCCTCATCATAATAACCGTTGAACAGGGTGGTTACCATCTGTCCTTTGGAATTGAAGATCGTAACTTCCACCTGACCCGGTTCATTCATCATAAAGCTGATCTCTGTGGTGGGATAGAACGGATTAGGATAGTTGCGAATGCTTCCTTCAATGATCGGAGCATCAGGACTTTCTCCGTTATTATCGGGAATTGTCAGAGAGATCGGACCGTAAGTTTCGGTCATACCTGCTGCATCTCTATTCTCAACCCAGTAATAATAGGTATTGTCCACTTGGAGTTGACTTTCATCGATGTAAATGTATTCGGTTGGTTCGTATGTAGTTCCCGCACCTGCGATAAGATTTCCATTGATCTGGTCGGATTCATCGAAATTCCCCGTATTGGCGCGATATACATTCCAACCTATGTTATCAACTTCCGATTGTGTTACCCAGCCGAGAGTTGGTCCGTCTGTAGTATAAGTTGCGGTGAAGGATGAAAGTTCGACCGGATTTTCAGGATTTATGTTATGAAATACGGAACAATCGCTGGCACGAAGCGGTCCTTCCGGATATTGAGGATACGGCTGACAGATATCAGTATAGATCTCATCTATCCAGGTACTGATTTTCAGGGATGTTGTCCTGTTCAAGAGAACATCTTCATGAAAGTCATAACTATTTACAATAACATTATATCGAGTATCTGCCGGAGGAATTCCTGCACCTGCACATGTAAATTGTAAAGTTCTGGTGGAAGACATACCCGGAGGAATATCACCAAAATCCCAGGTGGGAACATAATAATCTCCCCACGGGATCAGATCAGGTTCCGGATTATCAGGAGTCCAGCAATACCAGGCTTCCTGATCTTCATTTACAGCAACAATATATTCCTGTCTGTCACGATATGGTCCTGTCCACATTGACGGCATTTGCATAAATTGATTAAGGGCAAATTCAGCAGTTAATTTTGTATCCCATAAAGTTCCTTCATATTGATCTTGAGTACTTAAAAATTCATCATGACTGTTGCTGCCATCAGCCCATTCCGAATATGCAGGTGTATCGTTAGTTATGGTTGCTTCAATATCAAAGGCTATAATATTTCCTGCTTGATATTGGATCATAATGACATAACCCTCGATAGCAAAACAACTCATCGTTCCACCACCGGATCCTTCGACATTGTCATAAAATTCATGGGTTCGGAATTCTTCTTGGAAAGTAGTATTGTCTCTAAACCATTGTCCGTTTAAAGCATCCGGATCAACTATAGGTCCTGTCCAATCCCAGACATCGGTAACCGGAGGTTCTCTCACATCGAGAGAAGGTGCAGCCATTAACTGGCTGATAAAAACAGCGATAACAATTAAGATAATTCCCTTTTTCATAATAATTCTCCTTTTTTATTTTTTTTTAAGGGTTTTTTAAAAGTTAACATTTCAATTAGTTTATTTACGATAGTAACGATCAATAACATATCTTCGTGATTGAAGATCTTGTTTTTCATTAGTGATATTAACATTCAATTAATTCCTACTGGATTTGGAGATTTCTTAAGTAACCGCATTTTTTTCTGTTTATTTTATGTGATCTTTTGGAATGATTAAATTTATGATAAAATGAATAAAATTCGATTCTTTTTCGGATCAAGAAAAAAATTCCTGTTATAACCGAGATCAAAATTACGATGATAGGAATAAAAATCTCAAGTCCAACAAAATAGTTAAATCCTGACTCCATACTTCCTCCGGATAATTAATTTTATCATTCAAACTGCAATTGGAGTGCCAAATGGATAAAATTCCCTGATATTGTTAATAAAATGTTAAGATATTATTCTCATTG
>DRTC01000301.1 GCA_011372345.1 Candidatus Cloacimonadota bacterium | reverse complement strand
TCGGGAAGCAGATTTTCCAGAACACTTTCTACTCGAACCAGTGAGACCATTTCTCCGCCAACTTTTACAAATCTTTTCAACCTGCCTCGATGCCAGAGAAAACCATCTTCGTCGAGAACTCCCATATCACCTGTATCATACCAGCCATTGCGAATACGAAGCGAAGTTTCTTCCAGATCTCCAAGATAACCTTCCATCACCAAGTCGCCTTTCACAAGTATTTTTCCTTCTTTATTTGGCGGAAGTTCTTCATCTGTTTCCCGATCAACGATCTTAACCTGAACACCGGGAAGCGGTTTGCCGACACTTCCCAATTTACTGAATTTCTCGCTGTTAACAGAAATCACCGGACTGGTTTCAGTTGCTCCGTATCCTTCGAGAATTGTAACATTATGTTTCTTTAAAAATCCTTCATAAATATGTGGAGTCAGTTTATCAGCTCCGGCTACGCCTACACGGAGAGAAGCAAAATCACCCGGATCAGATTTTTTCAAATAACCATAAAAGAAAGCAGGAGTTCCAGCCATAACCGTAATTCGATATTTCTTAACTAACTTACTGATAATTTTATAATCGAGAGGATTTGGATAAGCAACTATTGAACCGCCGAGAGAAATCGGTAACCAGAAATCTATGGTTAAACCGAAAATGTGAAAAAGCGGAAGATTTGCCATATATAGATCATCAGCTCTTATATCAACCTGTTTCGGAATATTGATAATATTATGAAGAATATTTTTGTGTGATAGCTGAACTGCTTTCGGTTCTTTCTCACTTCCGCTGGTAAAAAGGATAATGGAAACTTCATTTTCGGGACCATTATGAACAAAGGATCGTATCACTTTTGCTGAAAATTTCGATTTAATTAAAGCAGGTAATTTATTTAATAGCGATAAAGAAGCCATTATATCTTCGAGAAAGATCATTCCTTCGACAGGTTTAACATTGATTTTTTCAAGCAGTTTTTTGCTGGTTACAATCGTTTTGAAACTGCATTTTTCCTGGGCATAAACACAATTTTCAGCAGCACCAGTCGCATAATTGATCATTACCGGGATTTTCCCGCACATAAGAGTTCCCAGAATCGATAACATGCAGCCTGCGGAAGTCGGAACCATAATTCCCAGGTATTTTCCTTTGTAATTGCTGAATTTCTTGGAAAGGATCAAAGAAGCAATGAGCATCCTTTCATAACTGATCTCTTTCCCTGTTGCCTGATCATAAACTGCTATCTTCTTTGAGTTCTGTTTTGCCACTTGAATAAATTTTTGATGTAATTGCATATCTTCTCCTCATTTTTTTTGCCAGTTGGAAAATGAATTTGATGAAAAACCTGTCAATTTTTTTTTATTTTTCCCTTTCTTGACAAAAAAATCATAAAAAACTTTTTAAGAAAAACTTGAAATAGGAAAATATGAGATCAAACAGGATAGGAATTTATGTATTAGCGATTCTTGCCATGCTTTTCTGGGGTTCCAGCTTCATCTGGTACAAAATTATTTACCTTTATTATAAACCGTTTTCTGTAGTTATCCTGCGTTTACTTATCTCAGGATCTTTTTTAATCATTGTCAGTATTTTATTTAACAAAAGAGAAAAAATTCAAAGAATCGATCTCAAATATTTTTTCTTATTAGCTTTTTTCGAACCATTTGCTTATTTCCTTTGTGAAAGTCTTGGTATGCAGTATGTTTCAGCAACTATGGGAGCGATAATCATTTCCTTTATACCACTTCTCACTCCGGTATTTTCATTGATTTTCCTGAAAGAAAAAATTACTTATTTTGGAATTTTCGGAATTATTATTTCATTCATGGGAATTCTGTTGGTAGTAGTAAAAAACAACGATTCAACTTCTTCATTTAAGGGTATTATCTTGATGTTCCTGGCTGTTTTATCAGCAATATTTTATGGAATACTCCTGAAAAAAATATCTGCAAAATATTCCAGTATAACCATTATTAAAACTCTGAACATTATTGCTTTGATCTATTTTCTGCCTTTGTTTTTTATCCTGGAATGGAATCATTTTATCACTGTTATTCCAAATTTTCAAGCAATAATGACCTTACTGAAACTCTCGCTTTTCGCTTCCGGTTTAGCATTTATTTTTATAACCATAGTGGTCAGGAATATCGGATTGAACAATACAAATATTTTCGCAAACCTGATCCCGGTTTTTACAGCTTTCATCGCTTATTTGGTGTTGAAGGAAGAATTCAGTTTGAGGAAGATCATCGGTATTATTATTGTTATTTCAGGATTGTTTCTGTCCCAAATTCCATTTTTTATGAAGAAATTCCAGGAGCACAAATGATAGAATTCATAAAAAAAATCGCACTCGAAGCGGGTGAGATAATTAAAAAAGGATATTATTCGGAGCTGACAAATATCGAACATAAAGGTCAGGTCGATTTAGTAACTGAAACAGATTTGAAAAGCGAAGAACTTCTTAAAAAACGAATCAAAGAAAAATTTCCAAATGATAATATAGTTTCGGAAGAAACAAGCTCGGGATATAATTTTGGAAAACGGAACTGGATCATCGATCCGCTTGATGGAACCACGAATTTTTCTCATAAATTCCCGGTTTTTGCAGTTTCTATCGGATTGGAGATCGCTGGTATAATTTCTTTTGGAGTCGTTTACAATCCAATTTTAAACGAGATGTTTTTTGCCGAGAAAGGGAAAGGTGCTTTTTATAATGATGAATTAATTCAAGTATCGGAAAAAGATAAAATCTCCAATTCTCTAATTGCTACCGGTTTTGCCTATGATCGCTGGGAAAAAGGTGATTTTTATATCAAGGAATATCTTGCTTTTATGAAAAGATGTCAGGGTGTGCGTCGAGTTGGAGCAGCTGCCGTCGATCTTTGTTATGTAGCTATGGGAAGGCTGGATGGATTTTTTGAAAGGAAATTAAAACCATGGGATATGGCTGCTGGAAGTTTGATCGTAACAGAAGCCGGAGGAAATATTTCTCAATTCAATGGAGAAAAATGGCATTATCTCGATGATACGATCATTGCTTCGAATGGGAAGAT
>DRTC01000300.1 GCA_011372345.1 Candidatus Cloacimonadota bacterium | reverse complement strand
TTTTAGAAATGATACTGAGATTAATAAATATTGTAAGGAGAAGAATATCCCAATAGAAAATGAATAATATAACTTATGTAGAATTAGTCTTGAAAAATAGGCATAACATAAGCACCTGCGGTTTAGTCTCGTGGTTTGTTTCGGTCGAATCGTTCCGATTCAACCTTTGGTTGGTCTGTCTGGGCGGAATCTTCCGATTCCGCAGTGTGCTCTAAACATTATCGGAAAATTGCCAAATAAATAATAATAACATAAAGTTAATTGACAGCTAAATCCCGTTTCGACATTTGGCGAAATGAAGAAAAGAGAGAGAATGAGTGAGCATTTAAAATATTCAAAGCATTGGGAGATAAGACCAGGCTCAGAATTGTTTTGATGCTGAAAGTAAAGCCAATATGCGTTTGCGAGATTAGAGAGATCATCGGAACTTCTTTGTCTACTATTTCCAACCATCTTGAAAGATGCAGAAATATATGAATTATACAATACCCATAAAGCAGAAAAAAAATATTAAATATGTTGGATGAATTGGATTGTGTTGAAGTAGAAAACGATAAACAAAAAGCTGTAAAAACAGACAGAATGGATATCTGTTAATTTTTTTTGATTTAATGCTTCGTTATTTCTGAAAAACGGAAAAATGAATGGAAAATTCTCTTAACTATGATTGGTGTTTTTCTGCTGTCATTCTTTTTTTCCCATAGATTTAGGCAGATTTCAAAATGCATTAATTGAATCGATTTATATGCTAAAAGAGTATGCTCAGCTTCATGTAATTCTCTGCTTACTTCCAGCTTTGTTTATTGCAGGTGCAATCAGTGTATTTATGAGTCAGACAGCAGTAATAAAAAATCTCGGAGCTAAAGTAAAAAGTTACTGCTTACGCAGTTGCTACTGTTTCAGGCGTAATATTGGCTGGTTGTTCCTGCACTATTTTACTCCTTTTCAGCGGAATCTACAAAAGAGGAGCCGGACTTTGTCCTGCAACAGCATTTCTTTATTTGGGTACTGCCATCAATGTTTTAGCAATTATCCTCACCGCGCGTGTTTTGGGTATGGAAATCGGAATTGCCAGAGCTGTCGGAGCAATAGTTTTCAGTGTTGTTATCGGTCTGATAATGGCGTTCATCTTCCGCAAAGAAGAACAGGAAAATGTTAATCAACAATTACTGATGCCGGAGCCGGAAGTTAGAAGACCACTCTGGCAGGAAGTTGTTCGTTTTGGTGTAATGGTTCTTATTCTTATTTTTGCTAACTGGGAAAAGCCATCCATCAATACCGGACTTTGGGCTGCAATTTTAAAATACATCAAATTTTTCCTTTGACCTTTTATTAATTTTAAAATCCATTTTCTTGATTAATTGTTGTTTTTCATCTTACTCAAAATATATATTCAGCATTCCTTTTGTTAAATCCCATTCAGATAAAACATAATAATTTACCAATGATTTAGACATTGATATTTTCACATTCAGGACATTAATATATACTTTTTCCTGTTTTTCAGTATGTTATCTACAACCTTCCGCACTGAACATTCTATCTTTTTCATTCGTTTCATCGTTAATAGGTTTGCCGCCGAAAAAGCGGCTGGTTTTTCTGATGTGCTGTTTCTGCTGCTCATCAAGAGAGCGAAAGCGAGTCATATCTGGGAATAGAATTTTATCTTTCCAGCGTTGCATTCCACCATACATTATTTGAACTTGCTGCGGATTAAATTTTTTCATAAATTCTATCGAAGGTAATTTCTTATCTGTAAAAATTATAGCTTTTTCATTTTTTCCTATCGTTATTTCTTCTGATTCGGATAATTGATGTGACCTTGGAATATGATATTTATTAAACTCATTTTCGTTACGCAGATCAAAGAGTAATGAACTCATCTTTCTGTTCATAATGCTTTCTGCCAGTTCATCTACTTGAATACATTGGTACTGTTTTCCGCCAATTGTTACAGATGATTTTTCCGTGAAAGTATGATATGGATTTCCTGTAAAAATAGCGATGAAAGCCAGCACAAATGATATATAAGCTAAAATGCGAATTGTAGAAGTTTTGGAATTTATGATTCCCAATATACGAGTTTTAAGAGAAATCTTCTGTTCCAAAGCTTCCGCTCCTACAAAACCGAAAAGTGCTACAAACGCAACAAAAAACACTAACAATCCGTAATTAATATTCCATAATTCCGGTAATGTGATTGTACCTAAAGAAGTAGAAAAGAAAAATTTTTGAAAATGTGGGAATGTTTCACCAAAAACAAAAATCCCAAAAAATAAACCCAGTAAAGTAACTAATCCGTCTATTCTGCCGGTTATGGTGGAAACGCAGGATGTCCCGGGACACAATCCGGAAGTTACAAACCCGATCCCGAAGATCAATCCGGCAACTAACTGCGGAATGACATAAGTGGGAGTTTTATAGATCAAATAGAGGTCAATTATTCCGAGATAACCAAGCCAGTATAAACCCAGCATTGCGGTTAAAACTGCAGTGAACATAACTTTGAAAACGGTGAGATCGGTAAAATAGAATTGAGCTGAAATTTTTGATGCGTTACCTAAACCGCCTTTTTCCAAAAAAAATCCGAAAGCAAAACCGATGAGCACAGCGATAAGTAAACTGAAATCAAAACCAAAATATCCGAGCTTGAAGAAAGGAGCAATCATTTCCACTGTCCTTTAACCAAACGGGAAAATGCATATCCGGAAGCAAACAAGCTGATGAGAAATATCCAGCTTCCCACATTAAAAAGCGGTGTTCCGGTAAGCCCCTGTCCACTCGTACAACCTCTGGCAAGCTTTGCCGCAAAACCCATTAAACCACCGCCGATAAAGGCAAAAAGTAAACGCTGAAAAGAAGATGTAGTTTTACCCTTTTCCACTTTGCGTTTTATTCTTCCGGCAAAATATCCGGAAACAAAACCACCGATCAATACACCGATTATTTCAAAAACCAGCCAGGTTTTTAAAGGATTTCCTCCCTTAATATAAGCAGAATAAACTTCATTATTTGCCGAATGCAGCGGAGCAAAAACATCAACAAGATATGAAACAATAGAACTGAAAGCTCCTGAAGCTCCTAAACCTCTCCCCATTAACACAAACGCTGCTAAAAGTGTTAATCCTAAGCCAATTCCGGCAATGTAAGGATTCCAATATGGTTTTTCTTTTGTCATTTTTCATACTCCACCGGTTGCATTACGGGTAAAGATTCATCGCGATTCCATTCCTGAAAAGAAGCATCATATAAATATACTTCATAATTTACTGCTTTTGCAGCCAGATAAATAACACTCGCCCAATAACCTGTATTGCAATAAGTTACGATTATCGAACCAGGCTCAATATTGTTGTTGATAAAAAGCTGTTCCAGATCAAAATCGTCTTTCAACTCATAAACTGGTTCGTCTTTCTGAACTTCATAAAAAGGAATATTGAGTGCATACAAAATGTGACCGTTTCTTACAAAATCAGTATTTTCTTCCGTTCCGTCATACAAGCTCATCGGACGCGCATCTACTAAATAAAAATAACTCTCATTCATCATTTTTAGAATCCAATCTGAATCCACAATAATTCTTTCGTTCAGAACGACTTCTATATCACCACTTACATTATCAGGAACAATTTGGGTAGTTTTCTTTTCTTCATTTTTCCATTTTGCCAATCCGCCATTCAGAACAGCTACATTATCGGATAATCCGGCATAATCGAGAGTAACATAAATTCTGGCAGCATCGGAAATATATGCTTCATTTTCATAATACAGTACTATTTTGGAATCTTGCGTTACGCCCATCTCACTTAGATATTGTTGTAAATCCTGTACTTCCGGCATTTCATAATCCAAGCCATTACGATTATAATCGCAAAGTCTGTCCAACTGTAAATTATGAGCATTGGGAATATGCTCTTCCGCATAATTATCTCCTATATGATAGATCAATAATTCGGGTTCATCAATATTCTCTTCCAACCAATTTGTACTGATAATGATGGAATTAAATTCCAGTGCAAAAATTGTTTGAATAGTAAACAGTAAAATGCAGATCAAAATTTTATTTTTCATATTTCCTTCTATTTTTTTTAACACTCTATTTTTTCCCTAAACTGAAAAATTTTCATCGTAAAAAAATATTCATTCTGTTTTTGGTCAAGCACGATTTTATTTGATGCAGTTAAATAAAGTGCATTTTTCATTTTTAAAAAAACTTAAGAAAAGAGTTGACACACAAACCCCATTTCGACATTTGACGAAATATAGAAAGGAGAAAAAATGAATGAATATTTAAAAATATTCAAAGCATTGGGAGATAAGACCAGACTCAGAATTGTTTTGATGCTGAAAGTAAAGCCAATGTGCGTTTGCGAGATCAGAGAGATCATCGGAACTTCTATGTCCACCATTTCCAACCATCTTAAAATCTTGAAAGATGCAGAAATAATAGACTCCCAAAAAGAAGACAGATACATCAATTACGAATTGAATACAACAAATGAAACGGTTCAGATCGTTTTAAATATTTTGGACAATATAAGTGATAATGAAATCGAACTTGATAAGCGAAAAGCATTAAAAACTAACAGAATTGAAATCTGTTAATTTTTTTTATCAGTCATTTCGTTATTTATGAAAATAAGAAAACGGAGAATATGATATGAAATGGAAAAATGAATGGAAAACCCTTTTGGCAATGGTTGGCGTTTTCCTATTATCCTTCTTTTTGCCGGTAAATTCAACCAGATTCCAAAATGCAATTATGGAATCATTTCACATGCTAAAGGAATACGCTCAACTTCACGTAATCTTGTGCCTGCTTCCGGCTTTGTTCATCGCCGGAGCTATTAGTGTATTTATCAGTCAAGCAGCGGTAATAAAATATCTCGGAGCAAAAGCAAAGAAAGTTACGGC
>DRTC01000299.1 GCA_011372345.1 Candidatus Cloacimonadota bacterium | reverse complement strand
GCCAAAGATGGTGTAATCAAATCGAATTCGGATATTGATATTGCAGTTTTATTAAAGAACAATTATGAAAAATTGATCGAATTTAAAATTGCCGCTGAAATCGAGGAATATTTTAAATGCAAAACTGATGTCATCGTTATGAACACAGCAAATCCAATCCTGAAATATGAAGTTTTCAAAAATGGGAATCGCTTATTTGAGAGAGATAGCAAGGAAAGAGCAATTTTTGAGGTTAATGCGTTTCGGGATTATCTCGACAATACTTATTTTTTGAGGAGACGATATGCCTAATGAAAACATAATTTTACGATTGATCGCGAATATAGAAAGTTACCTTGAAGATTTGAAAAAAGTCAGGGAAATATCTTTTCAAGAATTCACGGATGATATCATTAAACAGAGGTTTATCGAAAGAACTCTGCATATAATTATCGAATCCGTTCTCGATATAACTCATCATATCATTTCCGATCTGAAACTGCGGGAACCGAATTCTTATGCTGATGCTTTTAATGTTTTGTTTGAGAATAAGATCATTACCGAGAAAACCGGAGATAACGGTAAATTGATGGCTCAGTTCAGAAACAGGTTAGTGCATTATTACGAGAAGAATGAACCGGAAATTATTTTTGAGATTCTAAAAAAACACCAGATCGATTTTATGATCTTTATAAATGAGATGAAAGAATTTATTAATTTTGGAGTAAAGTAACCGTGTTACTTTTTGAGATGCTTGCATCTCATCTATTTATCTGTATCGGAATTTCAATGTTTTTTTAAACCTTCAAGGTTTGACAAACCTTGAAGGTTTGAATCAATCAATTCACCAAGTTATGTTCTAACTTCCGATTGAACATTGTTCACCGGAATGTTTGAATGTTTACTCCTTTTCATTCTCATCATTCGGAAGAGCTTCGCACATTCCGAAGATTTGGAAGCGACTTCGTCGCTTAGCATTAACACGGTTAATGCACTCCAAAAAAAGGAGAAAACTTTCCGAATCTTAATTGGAAGAATTTCGTTGGGGGAAGCTTCGGAAAGGAATTCCATACCAATGAAATTCTTGACTCCAATCCAACAGCAAAAAAATAAAATCAAAAAAATTACAGGAAAATAAAATATGAAAATTTCCGTTTTGATAATTGTAGTTTTCAGTTTTAGTTCGTTATTCTCCGCAGAATTTGAAATAACATCTAAGATCAAAGAAAATCCGGCTCATCTCGGTTTACAGATGCTCGATGATGGTTATAAATACGATAACAACGGTGAACTTTGTGCTTTGCTGATCGTACGCTGTGGAGTAAAGGGCATCAATTTTGAGAACACGGCAAGTAAAGTAGCCCAGATAGATAGACAAGGCGAATACTTGATCACCATGAAAAAAGGCGCGGGTTATATCGTGCTCAAGAAAGAAGGTTTCGGTAATTACAAAGAAGTATTCGGGATGAAACTGAAAAGCGGTTCAGTTTATGAAATGAGTGCTGATGAAAAATTCAGGCTGGCAACGGAAATTCCGATTTTGGTCACCACAGATCCTTCCGGAGCAGAAATTTTTATTGAGAATAGCTCCAAAGGAAGAACAACTGACGGCAAATTGAGTTTTACAACACCGGAAGGCAAACAAACAATTAAAATTGAGTTGGACGGCTTTGAAACAATTGAAGAAACCATCGAGATAAAAATCGGTAACCAGAACTTTGATTATGAACTGGTGGAAGCTATGGATGCCACCATCAAAATCGAAAGTGAACCTTCTGGGGCAACCGTCTGGATAAAAGGGATAAAACTTGGAAAAACTCCGGTCAATACTTTTTTTCCGGAAGGAACATACAGCATTAAACTGGAAAAAGAAAATTACGAAACTATAAATGAACAAATAACCATAACTGATCCGACAAACAAAACCTATACTTTGCAAGATATCAGAGCCTCTCTAACCGTAAAGACACATCCAAATGCAACAGTTTATGTTAACAACGACAGCGGACACAAAGGCGGAGTAACCGATATGAAACTAACTCCCCAGATGGTGAATATCACAGTTAAAATGCCTAAAGCAGAAACCATTACCCGTTCCGTTCTGCTCGAAAAAAAAGCTGATGTTACCAAAGAATATTACCCGGAAGTACAAACCGGAATTGTGATGGTAAATATAATACCGGCTTCTGCAAAAATAGAACTGACCGGAGATGGCGGAAAACATTACAACTCCACCGGCAAAAAAACATTCCGTGATGTACCGGTAGGCACTTATAACCTGACAGTAACAGCCGATGAATACAAAACCCATACGGAAAGTTTTAGAGTAACTTCTGACAAAACAACGCGCAGACAAATAAGCCTTGAACAAGGAAGCGATGTTCCCGATAATATGGTTTTCGTAAAAGGCGGAACATTTCAAATGGGAAGCAATGATGGAGATAATGATGAAAAACCTGTTCATTCCGTTACGGTAAGCGATTTTTATATCGGGAAATATGAAGTAACTCAAAAAGAATGGAAAGAGATAATGGATAATAATCCTTCGCATTGGAAAGGAGATGACCTGCCT
>DRTC01000298.1 GCA_011372345.1 Candidatus Cloacimonadota bacterium | reverse complement strand
TTGGCTTCACCACTGAATCTGGAGAGATATTAATTATAAAAAACAAAATTAAGAAATAAAGAATTAAAACAATAAAATCAAAAAATAACAAAAAGATTAGTCTGATATTAGACTAAACAAAATTTAACCAGGGGGTAAAGATGAAAAAAACATTTTTAACAGGAATTATACTTACGCTTTTTGTAAGTGTATTATTCGCAGATAATATCCAACTATTCGATATGAGAACATCACTAAATCCATTAGAAGTATCCACAACAAAAAATTCCAACATTAACAATCATTCTTATCGAACCAACTTTAGAGATCCTATCGATATCAAGATCAATGGGCAGGATTCGACCCATATCACTCAAGGAAATGATTACATTATTACCATCCAATTTTCAGCGGGATATTTTTCTGCACAGTTAAGTGAATGGATTGATATGGATGGAAATGGTCAATGGGATGCGGCAATCGATTTTGATCTGCATGAAACCGAAGATATCGCGGATAATGATGCAAATGATGAAGACCCGACAGTTGGAATCTATCAGGAAACAATGTACGGTGACGAAGATGGACCTAATAGAGTAGGAAATTTAGGATTACTTTATATCGCAGAAGATGGGAGAGAAATCGATGTCGCTTATGTGTTCATCGAATCTATTATCAGTGATTATTCTGTTTCCGGAGATGTAACACCCGCAGTTCAAGGTATAATTATCGATGTTCGTCCCGATTCAGGTCCAGCCTGGATGGCTTTTACCGATGCTGCCGGTTATTATATTTGTCATGTTCCGGAAGCAGCTAATTATGATGTTCAGGCGATGGATCATTTAGGGGTGACCGGAGGAATGATACCTCAAGAACCTTATCCTGATGTTTTGATCGATGGTCATTTAACCGGGTATGATTTTCATTTTGTTGCTCCCTCCTCATTTATAGAAGGTTATGTTTTAGATGAACTTGGAAGTCCTCTAATAGGTTATGAAGTAGAAGCAGGTCAGGGAGAAGGACCAGGCTTCTTTTCCATTACAAATGAATTCGGATTTTATAGTATTGGAGTAGCAGAAGGATATTACCGGGTAAGATTATGGGAAGAGGAATTAATCCCTGATTATTTGAGTCCCAAAGAAATTGAAATTTTTGTTGCTGACGGCGCCACTGAAACTGTAGATTTTACTGTTTACTCTACTGATTCTACTATTCAAGGTGCTGTTTATTTGGATGGTTCTCCTCTTTCAGATGTAGAAGTTAATTGCGATTGCGATCTGGGATATTCTTTTGATTTTACGGAAGCTGATGGTTCTTACTCTCTTCCCGTATCCAGCATGGCAGACTATAATGTCAGTCTCTGGGAAGATGCACCTGATTGGGCTTATACGAACGACAACTATCATGAAGTATTGTCCGGTTCTACCGGTATGGATTTCAATTATTACTCAACTCTTTCTGCTATCGAAGGATATGTTTATGACTCCTTTGGACATCCAACGGACGATTATGCCTGGATAAATGCAGAAAATGGGATAAATTGGTATTATGCCGGTGCAGACCATAATTCCGGCTACTTTATTGTTTATCTTCCTAATGGGACTTTTGATATTACCGGATATTCGGATGGATACATTTCTTCTACGATCGAGAATATAACTCTGTCCGATAATGTTGAGACAGTATATTTTTACCTTGATGAAGATTCTCCAACTCCTATTACCCTTTCATCTTTCACCGCAGTATATGCAAACGGTTCTTCTCTCCTCGAATGGACAACTCAATCTGAATCCAATAATCTGGGTTGGAATCTCTATCGTTCCGAAACCGAATTGGAAAATGCTGTTCAGATCAATGGACATCTTATTAATGGTGCAGGAACTTCCACCGAACCTACAAATTATAAATTCTATGACGAAGAGGAACTTGTTGTGAATAATACTTATTTGTATTGGTTGGAAAGCATCAGTTTCTCCGGAGAAACAGAACACATTGGTCCGATCTCTCTTACCATTCCGGAAGAAGGAGAAAACCCCGACGATCCAAATATGGAAGTATTCGGTTTATTCCAGAACTATCCTAATCCTGCCGGTAACATCACCTCGATAAGTTTCAACCTGAAAGAAGCCGCAAATTGCGAACTGAACATCTATAACGCAAAAGGACAGTTGATCCGAACCTTCAAAAAAGACAATGCCGTCAAAGATAGTTTTGTTTGGAACGGTACAAACGATAATGGTGAAGAAGTATCGTCAGGCATATATTTCTACAGATTGGAAGCAGGAAATGAAACCTACATTAAAAAGATGATCTTGATGGAATAAGGTCAAATGACCAGAGGTGAAGGCACATTTGACCCAATTTCAGTTTAGTTCAAGATGACACAGAGGTTGAAAAATAAGGACTTACGAAATTCAAAATCAACCACTGGTCATATGAACTAAACTTTAATTGATGCGAGCAAAGACCTTCAAGGTTAAAAAACCTTGAAGGTCTGTTTAAACTCTCCCGAGATGATCGGGATAAAAACAATCCGCAAGAAGCGGAATGGGAGCAAAAATGAAAAACACAGATTTAGTTCTCGGAATATTGCTGACATTATTGTTGGCAACGAACATAGGATTGGTGGCAGGTACCTACAGTGGAGGTATTGGAACATCTGGTGAACCGTATCAAATAGCAACTTTAAACGATTTACAGGAACTGAGTACAACATCTGCAGATTGGGGAAATTATTTTGAACAAACCGCAGATATTAATGCTTCGGCAACAAGCGGTTGGAATGGAGGTGCAGGTTTCTCACCCATTGGTTCAGAATCAGGTACTCATTTTAAAGGATATTATGATGGTAATTTTCATACAATTTCCAATCTTTATATTAACAGACCTTCAAGTAATGATGTTGGTCTTTTTGGTTATACTGATAGGGACTATTCGCAAGAGAGATCATATATCAAGAATTTAGGACTTGAAAATGTTAATATTACAGGTGGATATCGCACAGCAGGTTTAGTTGGTAGAGCAATGTCCAATATAAGTTTGTGTTTTGTAACAGGAAGCGTTACAGGATCTGCAGGTAACTCAGTAGCTGCCGGTTTGTCTGCCCAAAGTCATTATGAAATTACTGATTGCTACTCCGGAGCAAGCGTTAGTGCCGTATATGAAGCTGCTGGTTTTGTTAGTTTCAATAATGGTTCTATAGATAATTGTTATTCCACAGGTGCAGTTTCAGATGCTACTACACAGGATGGTTTTTGTAATGATGCTGATGGACACGGAAGTGGAGTAATTACAAATTCATTTTGGGATACACAAACTTCCGGGCAATCTTCAAGTTCTGGTGGTACGGGCAAAACCACAGCAGAAATGAAAAATATCAGAACCTTTACAGATGTTGCCTGGAGTACCGGTTTATCATATCCATGGGATTTTGTCGGAAATCCCTATGATGATATTGGAACTGATAATTACTGGAATATAGATGGTTCCATAAATGATGGTTATCCGTATTTACAAGATAATCCCCCTGATGGTCCAACTCCGGTAGAACTCTCAACTTTCACAGCAATTTACGCAAACGGCTCCTCCCTTCTCGAATGGACAACCCAATCCGAATCCAATAATCAAGGTTGGAATATCTACCGCTCTGAAACCGATTTGGAAGATGCTGTTCAGATCAATGGTTCTCTCATTCAAGGTGCAGGAACTTCCACCGAACCGACAGAATATGAATTCGAAGATGTTGACAATTTACTCTTCGATACAACTTATAATTACTGGCTGGAA
>DRTC01000297.1 GCA_011372345.1 Candidatus Cloacimonadota bacterium | reverse complement strand
TTTTGTTTGATCCATATTTTGCACTGAAAAATTAACCTGCAAATTGAAATTCAAATTTTATTACATTTTCAGGTTTATGTTGTGATGCCAGCCATAAATCCAGTTTTGTCTGCATGTTTAACCAACTATCAGGGCTGGTTCCCGTTGCTTTTGCGATCCGTAATGCCATCACCGGAGTTAATGAACTTCTGGAATTAACTAATTTGGATAATGTTTTGCGGGAAACACCTAAATGTTTTGCTGCCTCTGATATTGTTATTCCCAGAGGTTTAATAACATCTTCTAAAAATAGCTCTCCGGGATGCGTTGGCTTTCTTGTTTGTATCATGTTTACCTCCTTCTAATGAAAATCTCTATAATCAACTAATATTGCATTTTCTCTTTCAAACCGGAAAGTAATTCTCCAGTTTCCAGTTACCCAAACAGACCAGGTTTTTTGTTCTTTTCCTGACAATCTATGTAATCTATATCCTGGAAGATTCATCTCATCAACTTCCTAATCGTCTCCTCACAAATTTGTCTTGATCTTTCCGATGTTTCACTTTCCACATAAACTCTGATGATCGGTTCAGTTCCGCTTTTACGGATATGTATCCAGAATTTATCTCCGAGAACTTTTATGCCATCAGTTTTATCGAGTTTGAAATCCCTGAATATTATTGGAACTTTCTCCACGATAGAATCAAGTTTTTCAGGCTCGACCTTCAGTTTATCTTTGGCAAAATAATATTTCGGTATTTTGTCTGCCAGTTCGGAAATGGACTTGCTTTGTTCTGAAAGGTAACCGAGAATGAGAGCAATTCCAACCGGAGCGTCCCGCGTGTAATGAACTTCCGGGCAGATAATACCACCATTTCCTTCTCCCCCGATCGGACTTTTTATCTCTTTCATTTTTTTCCCGACATTGATCTCCCCCACTCTGGTGCGAATAACTTTTACTCCGAATTCTTCAGCAATATCTTCCGAAGCCATGGAAGATGAGAGATTGCAGACAATATCTCCTTTTTTCCTGGAAAGGACATATTTTTCAGCAAGCAGCAGGGAAAGTTCCTCTCCGATGCATTTTCCTTTTTCCGAAACAATAGAAAGCCTGTCCACATCAGGATCAGTAGCAAATCCAATATCTGCTCGATGTTCTTTAACTGCCTGTTCAAGCTGACCGAGATTCTTATTCAAAGGTTCGGGAGTGTGAGCAAAAATTCCGGTCGGTTCGCAATTCAGTTCGATCACTTCACAACCGAGTTTTCGCAGAAGTTCGGGAATGATCACACCTCCGGCTCCATTGACAGCATCGACAACGACTCTGAACTTGCGTTCTCTGATCTTTTCAATATCGAGATATGAGATTTTCAGAATTTTCTCGATGTGCTTGTCGATTGCAGTTTGATCGGAAGTTAATTTGCCGATGTTTTTCCAACTCTCATATTTTACAGATTTATCAAGGGAAGCGATAAAATCTTTTGCCCTTTCCGGAAAAAGGAACATTCCGTTTTCTCCTACCAGTTTCATGGCATTCCATTCTGCCGGATTATGCGAAGCAGTAATAGAAATTCCACCTTTTGCATCCGATTCTTCAACTGCAAGAAGAACTGTCGGAGTCGGAACAACACCAATATCGACAACCTCACAACCGACGCTTATCAAGCCTGAAACGATAGCATGGAACATTGCCGGTCCCGTAGTTCTGGAATCTCTGCCGACAATTATTTTCCCCTTACCTGAAAAATTGCCGAAATGGGCTGCGAATTTCATGGCAATTTCCGGTGTTAAAGTTTCTCCGAAAATTCCGCGAATTCCGGAAACACTGATCATTAATTTGCTCATAGAATATTCTCCAATGTTTATTATTTTTAAGATAGAATTTAAACTCGTTCCCAAACTCCTGTTTGGGAATAAGGGATGACTAAAACTCTGTTTTGTAAGTTAGTAATTGTTTTGAAACAGAGTTTCTTGAGTGTTCCCAAACAGGAGTTTGGGAACAAGTAACTAAAATGTACTCTATTATTTTTTTTTACAGAATGCAATTCTGTGTTACAATAAAAAATCCTTATATTTACTCCTCTTTTTAAGAGAAGGTTAGGATGAGTTATTCAATATTTTATTAGTATGTTTCGTTCAAAATAAAATTTTTCAAACAAATCAATTCCCAAATGAAATCTGGGGACGAGAAGCAGACAGAATGTTTGGGGTACATTTTTCACGGAATATAATTCTGTGCTGCAAACTTGCCAAATTTTTAAAATTTGGCAAGTTTTGTAATAGAATCAAAAATATATCCTGACAAACAGTCTTTCACCAGAAGTGATGCTATTTTTCGCTTCGATTGGATCAACAAAAATAATTTTTATCTCCGTGTATGTATTTGCTGTTTCAAAGGTTGGGGTAAGAGCTTTGACCTTTTTCATAACCGGAGAAACAGTTTCAATTTTTCCCTGGATTTTCTCACCATTCGTACAGAAAATCTTTGCTTTCATTCCTTTTTTTATTTTCTGTCTGCTGAAAGAATTTCCATAAGCAATGATCCAGATATTTTCTTCTAAAGAGATCTCTACTATATTTTTTCCTTTTCCAACAGATTCTCCCAGTTCACAATTTATTTCAGAAATTGTTCCTGAAATCGGAGCAGTAACATTCAGTTCAGCAGCTTCATTTTCCAGCTCATTTAATTTTGATTTTAATTCCTGCAAGTTCAGCAGGTGGTTTTCCGCCACGAGAGAGACATTTTCCGAAAACATCTTTTTC
>DRTC01000296.1 GCA_011372345.1 Candidatus Cloacimonadota bacterium | reverse complement strand
TGTCAAAAATGCAGTTTCAAATGGAAATAAAGCGGTAATGTGTCCGAATTTCTTCCTCTATTTTGACTGGAAACAAACCGAAGCAGTAAGTGAAAAGGGAGCATTCGGAGTTACAACTCTGGAAAAAGTTTATTCTTATGAACCTGTTCCGCAGGATATTCCAAAAGAGCAGCAAGGACTAATTTTGGGAGCACAGGGGAATGTCTGGACAGAATTTATGACCAATCCGCAAGAAGTTGAATATATGGCTTTTCCAAGAATGTGTGCACTTTCTGAAATTGTCTGGACGAAGAAGGAAATTCAGGATTGGGGAGATTTTAAAGAACGAATGGTGAAACATCTTTGTATATTAGAAAAGAATAATATCAATTTCTGCAAATAATAATTACTTGACTTCTTACACACACAATTGTTTTTTTGTATGTGTAAAAAAAGGAGGTTTCGATGGCAACAAATTTAGCCCTTGATAATTCATTATTAATAGAAGCCCAGAAAGTCGGGAATTTCAAAACAAAAAAAGATACTGTGAATACGGCGTTACTCGAATTCATTCAAAGACACAAACAGTTAGGAATCGTCAAACTATTCGGTAAAATTGAGTATCATCAAAAATATGATTACAAAAAAGGTAGAGAGCGAACATGAAAGTTCTGGTAGATACATCAGTATGGTCTCTTGCTCTGCGACGAAAAGAAGAAAACATGAATGAAGTTGAAAAAGAGATATTAAATGAGTTAGTAGAACTAATAAAAGAAACGAGAGTTGTAATGGTCGGTCCGGTTCGACAAGAAATTCTTTCCGGCATTAAATCACAGAATCAATTCAAAAAACTCAAATCAAAACTTTCTGCATTTTCCGATCTGCCGATTAATTCAGAAGATTATGAAAAAGCTGCTGAATTTTATAACACTCTTATGAGTAAAGGTGTTCAAGGTTCTTTCATTGACTTTTTGCTCTGTGCTGTTTCATACAATAACGATTTCTCAATATTCACAACAGATTATGATTTTATAAATTTTGCCGAACATATCGAAATAAAAATTCACGAAGTTTGATCTGATAAAATTTTGAAGTAATATATGAAAATTGCATTCAAAATATCAATACTTCTGATAATGTTTTCACTATCTGCCACCGACATGGTCATCGACAAAACAGACGGAACTTCGGAATCGATCCCTTTAGATGAAATTGAAAGCATCACTTTTTCAATGGAGGAGCAAGAACCTCCACAGCGAATCCTTTTTATCGGAAACAGTTACACCTACACAAATGGCGGGATCGATTATCATTTGCAGGAACTTGTGCTTTCCGAGTATCAACACGCAGAAATTTTCTGTGATGATATAACTGCAGGCGGAGCAACTCTGGAATCGCATTATAACAATGCCAACACGCTGCAGACCATTCTGGATGAAAATTGGGATATCGTTGTCCTGCAGGAACAAAGCACCAGACCGATCGACAATCCGCAATTGTTTTATGAGTATGCGACATTACTGGATGAAGTGATCACCGCAGGCGGAGCAGAAACTGCTTTCTTCATGACCTGGGCGCTGGAATACGATCCCGAAATGATCGAAGGTCTGGCTTTTGCATATAATCACATTGGAGAGCAGCTCGAGGTGATCGTTGTTCCGGTCGGCAGAGCATTTGAACTTTCTCTCACTCAAGATCAAAATCTTCCTTTGCATGTTGGAGACGGAAGTCATCCGAATGTGCATGGAACTTACCTGGCTGTCTGCACTTTTTTTGCTGCTTTCTGGCAGGAAAGTCCGGTCGGCATCGAATATGTTAATGATGACAGTATTACTCATGATGAAAGAGAATTCCTGCAATCCATTGCCTGGGAAACAATCCAGATTTATGGACTGTAGCACATTTTTGCAAAATGTGGACTCTAAAAATAATCCTAACTTCAACTCCACAGAATGCAATTCTGTGCTACATAATTAAATGAAATCCAATAACTTGAACACAGACATTCTCTTGTTGATTTCCGCTCTCATCTGGGGATTTGCCTTTGTTGCCCAGAGAGCTGGAATGCAGTTCATCGGACCGTTTACCTACAACTCCATTCGCTTTTTGATGGGTGGGATTTTTCTCATTCCATTCATCAAACGGAAAAAGATTTTCCAAAAATCAAGTTTCAAAATTAACCTGAAATTCGGGATCATTCTCGGGATAATTTTATTTATCGGATCATCATTCCAACAATCCGGGATTGTTTATACAACAGCCGGAAATGCTGGATTCATAACCGGACTTTATGTGATCTTTGTGCCGATTCTGGGAATATTCATCAGCAGGAAAACCGGAAAAGGAACCTGGATTGGAGCGCTTCTGGCAGTTTGCGGAATGTATCTTTTGAGTGCTTCCAGCAAAGTGGAGATGAATTTCGGGAATTTCCTCGTTTTCATCAGTGCGACCTTCTGGGCTGTACATGTGCTGCTGGTCGATAATTTCACCAAAAAGATCGAACCTCTCATTCTTGCCTGCATCCAGTTCCTGGTTTGTTCTGTTCTCTGCTTTTTCAGTATGCTGCTGTTTGAAGAACCGACTTTTCCTGCTATTCAGTCTGCTTTGATTCCTTTGCTTTACGGAGGATTGATCTCGGTTGGGATTGGTTTCACTTTGCAGGTCGTTGCCCAGAAAAAAGCACATCCCACTCATGCCGCTATCATTTTAAGTTTGGAAGCAGTTTTTGCTGTAGTTGGCGGGATTTTGATCTTGAGCGAAGAACTGAAAATCCACGCATTTATCGGCTGTCTGCTGATGTTGACAGGAATGCTGGTTTCACAACTTTGGCAGAGGAAAGCATCTTAATCGCTTCGATAGAAACTGTTTAGCTCACGGATTTTCGCTGATTTACACGGACAATAAAACTTATTCATAAAAAAATAAAAATAAAATTTGACAATAAATCAATAGAATAACAATTGGCACTGTATAAAATTTTTGGAGAAAGGATGAAATACGAAGCTTGGAAATTTATCAAACTTGCTGAAAGTGAGTTTGGGAAAAAATTATGGACTTTTCTGAATCTACCGGAAACATTTATCCGAATGGAAACAGCAACTCGACTAAAACGACCGGCAGTAGAAGGAATTGCCGAAGAATTAAAAATTCAATTCCATCAAGATTTGAATAATCTCGATAAATCCGAATTTTTAAGAGTTAAACAGATGATCGGACACATGGTAAAACAAGTTATGAACTCTCGAAAATACGATGTTTATATGAAAAATGTGAGAGTTATCAGCACCGATCTTTTCACAAAAGGAACAAGATACATAAAACAAGGATAAACATGGAAAATAATAAATCAAATAAATCCAGTAATACATTAGTTTTTGCATCAAATGATTTCGATTT
>DRTC01000295.1 GCA_011372345.1 Candidatus Cloacimonadota bacterium | reverse complement strand
GGTAAACAAATTGTTGATGCTGCTTTTCAAGTCCATAAAGCATTAGGACCAGGTTTACTTGAATCTGCTTACGAAGCTTGTTTAGTAATGGAATTGATTTTAAGAGGATTCAAAGTAGAAAGGCAAAAAACTTTACCTGTATTTTATAAAGGCAAGAAATTAGATGTTGGTTATCGTTTAGATTTGTTGGTTGAAAATGAGATTATAATTGAACTGAAAGCAGTTGAAAGATTATTTCCAATCCACGAAGCACAAATAATTTCTTATTTAAAATTGTCTGATAAGCAACTTGGATATTTGATTAATTTCAATGTTCCGCTAATTAAAGACGGAATTGTAAGAAAAGTAAATAATTTGTAAAAAAAACTTTGCGTCCTTCGCACCTTTGCGGTGAATACGAAGAAAAAAGTAAACTTTGCGTTCTTTGCGTCTTTGCGGTGAATACGAAGAAAAAAAGTAAACTTTGCGTTCTTCGCATCTTTGCGGTGAGAAAATGATTTAAATGAAAAAAATAATAATAGTTGATTTTGGTGGACAATACACACATCTCATAGCTCGTAGAATTCGCGATCTGGGAGTTTACAGTGAGATCGTTCATCCTAAAGATTTTGAAACAAATAAGGATATTGTCGGAGTAATATTTTCCGGCGGACCACAATCCGTAAATACGGAAGATGCATTCAGGATTAATCTTGATATGGGAAAAAATAAAATTCCGATTTTAGGGATCTGTTACGGACATCAACTTCTCGCAAAAATGATCGGTGGTGAGATTGAAAGCGGAGAAAACAAAGAATATGGTTTCACTTCTATAAATTGCGACATCGAAAATTCCAAACTGTTGAAAGATTTAAATTCAAAGCAAAAAGTCTGGATGAGTCACGGAGATTTCGTCAGCCGATTACCGCAAGATTTCAAAATCACTGCTTCCAGCGATTCCATAAAAATTGCAGCTTTTGAGTCGAAAAAATATTTTGGATTTCAATTCCATCCTGAAGTTACTCATACCGAAAATGGAATGAAGATGCTGGATAATTTCGTCAAGTTATGCACGAATGAGCGAAACTGGAATGTGAAGAATTTCAAAGAGCAATTGATCACAGAAATTCGAGAACAGGTAAGAGATCGAAAACTGGTTCTGCTGCTTTCAGGTGGAGTCGATTCATTGGTTGCTTTGGAGTTGTGTATACAAGCAGTTGGTAATGAAAATGTTCATTCCATTCATATCGATACCGGCTTTATGCGTCAGAACGAATCCAGAGAAATTATGGATCACTTCGCTGAACTGAACTTCAAAAATATCAAGATAATCGAAGCGGAAGACCTTTACCTGGAAGAATTGAAAGGCGTTACGGATCCTGAAGAAAAGCGGAAAATGATCGGGAAACTTTTTGTTGATATCGCTAATGAAGAATTAACGAAACTTTCCCAAAAAGAGGAATTTTTGCTGGTTCAGGGAACGATATATCCTGATACGATCGAAAGCGGAGCAACTGATAAAGCTGCCTTGATCAAGACGCATCACAATCGCGTCAGTGAAATCGAGAAGATGTTAAAAGAAGGAAAGATCATCGAGCCGATAAGGGAATTGTACAAAGATGAAGTTCGGAAACTTGGTGAAGAACTCGGTCTTCCGTACAAACTTGTTCATCGCCATCCGTTTCCCGGTCCGGGATTAGCGATCAGAGTTATTTGTTCCAATTCTTCCGTACCCCAGGATGAACATCAAAAAGAAGAAAAGCAGTTGAATAAGATTCTGGATGAATTTCAAATGGAAGGTAAGATACTTCCAATCAAAAGCGTTGGAGTTCAGGGAGATTTCCGCACATATCATCATCCGGCTGTTGTTTGGTTCAAAGAAACTGTTTCTCCTAACTGGAAAACGATCAATGTATGTTCATCCAAAGTAATAAATAAACTTGAAACAGTTAATCGACTTGTTTTTTCAATAAATCCTGTCGATGATTTGCAACTTAAGGAATTATATTTAGAAAAGCAGAACCTGGATGCATTGCGGAAAGTAGATGCTTTTTTAAGAAATAAAACTGACGGCATTTCTGAAATCTGGCAAATGCCGGTAGTTCAACTTCC
>DRTC01000294.1 GCA_011372345.1 Candidatus Cloacimonadota bacterium | reverse complement strand
GATTCGCTCTGGCTGGATATTTATAACGAAGGAGGTTCCAACCTGATCGGAACGGTTACGACTCCTACCGGTTACCGCATTGAAGAAGCTGTTGTCAGAAATGAACAGACAGGTGAATCGAAGAAAATTTCAAGCAATAGAAATATGCTTTCTTTTGAGATAGAACCGATGTGGAGCGTAAGCTATAATGTTTACTTCGAACCGACCGCAATGCAGGATTACAACGATAATATCGTTATCGATCATAATGCCGATGAAGTGGATTATCTTGTTTTGTGTCTCGGTCGTGGAGTAGATGCTCGATTTATATTTTCTCCTTATGTAATGAACAAAACTCTGGAGACCGAAGAATCCGCTATCGATACGCTGGTTTTTGGAAATGAAGGAAATGTTGATATCGAATACCTTGCTTATATCGAATATGAGGAATACAGAACAACGATCCTGCAGGAAGGTTTTGAAGGAAGTTTTCCCCCTTCCGGCTGGGAACTGGAATCACTCGATGGTTGGGGAAACTGGGAGCAGAGCGATATCAATCCTCGTTCTGGAAACTACTGTGCTGCTGCCGATCCGATGATGCTGGATGATGCCCGTTTGATCACACCTTCTTTCACTGCAACTGAAGACTGTATTCTCAAATATTATGTCAGAGCTTATGATCCGAGCTATTATTGGGATGAAGCCCTTTTGGAAGTGGAAGTTTCATCAGATGGCGAGAACTGGACAACTCTAGAAAGTTACGACCAGGATATTTTCACAACTGATTATATTCTGAAAGGACTGGCTCTGGGTGACTATGCCGGGCAGAATATCCAGGTCGCTTTCCGCGTTCAATACAATACGATGGGCAGTGGCGTTTTGATAGACGATGTAACCATCACCGGAGATGCTTCTCCAACTTATGATTGGCTTTCACTGGACGGTGAATGCAATATCAGCGGTACTATTCCCGTCGGCAGTCCCAATTTCGATGTTCAGGTCGGATTCGATACAGCCGGGCTTTCCGATGGTTCTTACTTTGCTTACATCAGGCTCATCAGTAATGACAGCTCCGATCCTTATGACGATGTCTCGGTTGTTTTGAATGTAGGAACTTATGACATGGTCATCTCTCCATCCTCTCTGGATTTCGGAGAAGTGGAAGTCGGGCAATCATCTGTTCTTCAATTCAATGTGGAAAATACAGGAACTCTCGAACTGGACGGAGAGATCATCACTCCTTCAGGCTATACGGTCGAAGAAGATTTTCCGATCAGGAATTCAGTTTATTATCATCTCTTTCCGGGAGATTCTTTAGATTATGAAGTAACTTTTGAACCGGAATTCGTACAGAATTACGACGGAAACATTCAAATCACGATTCAGGGAACCGACGATGAGACTCTTCCTGTTTACGGAAATGGAATCTCTTCTGTTCCTCCGGACGCTCCTGCAAATCTGACCATAGAAATTTCAGGAACAGATGTTGTTCTGAATTGGGATGCTGTTATCGGTGCGGATTCCTATAAAATATATTCGTCAAGTGATCCATATGCATCTTATGAAACCTGGAATTATGAAAATGAAGTAACCGGAACTACCTGGAGCGAAGTAATCCCATCAGTCAAGAAATTCTATTATGTGACAGCGAATGAAACGACTCGAGTTCAGCAGAGCGAAGCGAAACTGGACTTGAGACAGTAAACACTTTCCGACTGGACTCCATGCTGCGCGATGAAGTCCAGTCTTGAGAAATAACAACTCCTCACACTTGCCAAATCTCAAAGATTTGGCAAGTTTTAATAAAACAAAAATGTACTACTCAATTACTTGCAGTAATCCGATAAAACTTAATATCACCTGAAACCAGTTCACTCCAACTTGTCGAAGTTCCTGTCCATTCGTTGGTCGAGAATGTTCCGTAAGGATCAGTATCGCTGTAAACTGTGTAGGAAGTCGCTCCTGAAACCGCATCCCAATTAATCTGAACATTTGCTCCGACAATTTCAGTTGTTACATTATCCGGAGTATCAGGCGGTAAAACTGTGCCAACACTCAGTGTCACGGGAACGATCAATTCCGGTTCGTCAGGATCGTTGCTGGTAATCATCAGGTTCTTTAAATAAGTTCCTTCGGATAAACCAGCAGCATCGAACATTAAAGTTACATCATCATAAGTCGAACCGGGAACTGTTCCAGAAGTTGAAGATAACCTCAACCAGTCTTTTTTAAAGAGAACTGCTAAATTGTTCGTCACATAATTCTCATCATAACAAACCTCAAGTCCGTCATCTCCGTCTGCATTTTGAATACCAAGTGTGCAGGTATCGAGATCTCCGGTAACTGTTCTGTATTGGAATAGAATCCTGCCGTTTGCATATAAAATCATCTGGAAATCATAAGTTCCGTTCCAGGTACCAACATAAT